>JAKAXG010000181.1 GCA_021827225.1 Actinomycetes bacterium
GAGTGACCACGTCGGTCAGGTAGTCCACCTCCCCGCTGGCATCGTGGATACCTGCGATGGCCCCGGCGAGCGCCAGCCCGGCCACCACCTCGACGGGTACTCTGATGCCGGTCCGACCGGGGGAGTGGTAGAGCACCAGCGGCACGGGAGCGTCCTCGGCCAGCCGATGGTAGAAGTCATAGATGCTCGACGCCGTCTCGGGGTAGAACGACAGCGGCGAGGTGAGTATCGCCGTCGCACCGGCCGCAGCCAGCCGCCCCACCTCGAATGTCACCGCACTCACAGAGGTCCCTACTGCCAGGGGCATTACCTGGACCGACGAACCGACGTGGCCAGCGACCGCCCTGGTGGCCTCCTCACGCAACTCCAGCGGCAGCAGGGGCCCTTCCCCGACGGTGGCCACCGGACAGATGCCCGTCACTGGCGCGGCCATGATGTGCAGCAAGAGGCCCTCCAAGGCGTAGAGGTCAAGCGATCGGTCCGGGCGGAGCGGGGTGACCATGTCGACCATCAGGCCGGTCAGGCTGGCCGTTCGTCTTTCCGATACGCGGGGTTCCGGCTGTTCCATCGGCGCTCGTCGTCAACCATAGACCCGACGTCAGGGGCTCCCGGTTGCGGAGCAAGCTTGGGGCGACGGAGGCTAAATCTTCCGCCAGCTGCCTGGATAACGTCGAGCCTTGCGCCGGCGACGAACGGACGAGTAGCGTCCGGCCGCGGGACACCAACGCCCGCAGCGGATCCGGCGTCATTCTCACCTGGCCGGTCCCGGCCCCACGGTGAAAGGCTGCGAGACCATGCCCTCCCTCAACGGTGTGCTCCCCGCCCTGCTGACCCCCCTCGCCGACACCGGTGAGCTGGACCACGCCGGCATGGACCGGCTGCTCGACCACGTGCTGGCCGCCCCGCTGGCCGGGATATCCCCCTGCGGGTCGACCGGCGAGGGCCCCCTGCTGCCCCGCCAGGTGCGGGTGGACGCGGTGCGGGCGGTGGCCGCCCGGCTGGCCCCCGGGCAGTGGCTGGTGCCGGGAGCGTCGGGCGTCAACGCCGAGGCGGCCCTCCAGGAGATCGAGGCCTACGCGGCGGCCGGCGCCACCGCCGTGCTGGTCCCGCCGCCGTGGTACTACCCCATCGGCGCCGGAGAGGTGCTCGACTTCTTCACCGGGGTGGCCGACCGGTCCGCCGTGCCGGTCGTCCTGTACAACATCCCGGCCATGACCAAGGTGGTCATCCCCGTCCCCACCGTCGCCCAGCTGGCCGCCCACCCCAAGGTGCTGGGCATCAAGGACTCGAGCCGGGACTTCGAGTACTTCCAGGGCCTGATCTCGCACACCGCGACAGCCGAGGACTTCGCCGTGCTCACCGGCACCGACACCATGCTGGTGGCCTCCATGCTGGTGGGCGGGGCCGGCACCATCGCCGCGTCGGTCAACATCGTCCCGTCCCTGGTGCAGGACCTCTACGACGCCTGCCTGGCCGGAAAGCTCGACGACGCCCGGGCCCTGCAGGAACGGGTGGTGGGGGTGGTGGCGGCGGCCCGGCGGGCCGGCTTCCCGCGAGGCTGGAAGGCGGCCGCCGAAGCCCTGGGCCTGTGCTCGGCCCGTACCGCCCATCCCCTGCGACCCGCCAGCCCCGACGAGGCCGCCGCCCTGACCGGAGAGCTCAAGGCTCTCGGCGTCTGCTGACCCCCGGCTACGCCCGGCCTTTCAGCATGCCGTGCCAGTACAGGGCGGGCAGCCCGTAGCGCTTGAGCACCCACATGTCGCGCCGCTCCTTGGTCGTGTCGATCAGCGGAAGCGTCGGCGCCGGCTGCAGGTCGTAGTCGAACTCGGCGAGCAGCATCTTGTCCCGGGCCGTCACCAGCGGGCAGGAGGTGTAGCCGTCGTAGCGGGCCTCGGCCGGCCGGCCGGCCATGGCCGACACCAGGTTGGCGGCGACCACGGCCGCCTCCTTGCGCACCGCCGCCCCCGTCTTCGAGGTGGGCAGGTTGGCGGCGTCGCCCACCGAGTACACGTTCGGGTAGCGGGGGTGGACGAGGGTGTGCTTGTCGGCCTCCACGTAGCCGAAGGGGCTGGCCGGGTCGGCCAGCGGGCTGTCGCGCACCACGTCGGGGGCAGCCTGGGGCGGCACGGCGTGGAGCAGATCGAAGTGCAGCGTCTCCTTGGTGCCGGCGGCCTTGTCGGCGATCACCAGTTCACGGGAGTCGGCGTCCACCGAGACCATCTCCGAGGACAGACGGACCTCGATGCCGTAACGGGCCGCCACTTTTTCCAGAACCGACGACCACACCGGGACCTTGAACATGGCCGGGTCGGGGATCACCAGGACTATCCGGATCTGGCCGAGCAGCCCCTGACGGCGCCAGTAATCGGCGGCCAGGTAGGCGATCTTCTGGGGGGCGCCGGCGCACTTGATGGGACCGGCCGGCTGGGTGAACACCGCCGTCCCCGACCGGAAGTTCCTGATCAGCTCCCACGTGCGGGGGGCCAGGTCGGCCCGGTAGTTGCTCGACACCGGGGCGGTGGCCAGCGCCGGCTGCAGGCCGGGGACGTCCTCGAAGCGCAGTTGCAGCCCCGGTGCCACCACCAGTTGCTCGTAGTGGTGCACATCGCCGCCGGCGCCCAGCACCGTGCCGGCGTCCGGATCGAACCCGGCGGCCGCGTCGCGCAGCCAGGTGACGCCCTCGGGAAGCACCGACTCCTGGGCCCGGCCGGTGGAGCGGATGTCCGCCTGACCGCCTCCCACCAGCGTCCACAGCGGCTGGTAGTAGTGGATCGGCGACGGGTCGAGGACGGCGATGTCCGATACCCCGGCCCGGCGGAGACGGGCGGCCACGGTGAGGCCGGCGGTGCCGGCGCCCACGATCAGGACACGGTGCTGGGTGGCGGAGGTGGATGTCATGGTTGGATTTCCCCTTGGTGTGAGTTCGATGTCCGGTTGTCAGAGGTGCGGGATGTTGCGGGCCGCGGTGTAGGCGGCGACCAGCAGCAGCAGCCACAGGAAGGCGGTGTTCAGCCGGGCCGGCCGGACCCGGGAGGCCAGCCGGTTGCCGACCAGGGTCCCGCCGACGGCGGCCAGCGCGAACACGAGGAGCAGCCCCCAGTCGAAGGTCAGGTGACCGCCGATGCGGGCCAGCAGAGCGGCGGCGCTGTTGATGGCGATGACCAGCAGCGAGGTTCCCACCGCCACGGGCATGGTGAAACCGAGAGCCAGTACCAGGGCGGGGACGATCACGAAACCGCCCCCCACCCCGAAGAAGCCGGTGAGCAGACCGACCACCGTGGCCGCGGCCAGCAGCCGGACGGCGTTGGCGGTCACGTGCCCCCGGGCCTGCAGGGCGACTACCGCCGTCCCGCCGCCGCCCATCGGGTAGACAGACTCTTCCGGCTGCTCGGCGGGGACGGCGGCGGCGCCGCTCCGGCGGCGGGCCATGGCCACGGCGGCCACCACCATCAGGCCGGCGAAAGCGGACAGCAGGACGTGGGAGTCCACGCCGGCCGACAGCCTGGTACCCACGTAGGACCCGACCACCCCCAGTAGGCCGAAGACCAGGCCGGCGACCGGGCGCACCCGGCCCTCCCGCCAGTGCAGCGCGGCGCCGGCGGCGGCCGTCACGCCGACCACGATCAGCGAGCCGGTGGTGGCGGCGTGGGGGGTCTGGCCCAGCAGGTACACCAGGACCGGAACGGTCAGGATGGACCCTCCCCCGCCGAGAGCGCCGAGGGTTATCCCTATCAGCGCTCCCAGCGGGATGGCGGCGATCACGGCCGGCGATCCGCCGCTCAGGCGACGCGGCCCGGGCCGCCGCCGGTTCGCACCAGATCCAGCCCGGCCCCCGCCCAGGCGTTCATGCCCCCGGCGACGTTGACCACGTCGAAGCCCTGGCGGGCCAGCAGCCGGGCGGCCCGCCGGGAGCGGTTGCCCGACCGGCAGACCAGCACCAGGGTCCTGCCCTGGGGAACGGTGTTCCTCCGCTGGTCGAGCAGCCGGCTCAGCGGCAGGTGGCGGGCCTTGGGGGCGTGGCCGGCGGCGAACTCCGACCGCTCCCGCACGTCTATGAGAAGCGCCCCGTCATGGAGCAGGTCGGCAGCTTCGGCCGGTCCCACATTCCGGAAGCTGGGCCGCCGGGCGGTCCGGAAGCGGTCGAGGAGGGTCACGCCGCCAGCTCCTCTCCGCTCGTCACCGCCAGACCGGCGGCGGTGGCGTTGGTGTACTCGTCGTCGACGGCCACCACCCGCCGCCCGGCCCGGGCCAGGATCGACGCGGCCAGCGACGCCCGGTACCCGGAGCGGCAGTGGATCCACACCTCACCGTCGGGGATGTCGTCCACCCTGGACAGCAGATCCTGCAGCGGTACGTGGAGCGCACCCTCGAGGTGCTCCTCGTCCCACTCCAGGCGCCGGCGCACGTCCAGCACCACCATGTCCGCCCGGTCCCCGGCGGCGGCCAGGTCGGCGAAGGTGACCCGGCGGTAGGAGGCCAGCTCGGTCCCGCCGCTCCAGTCGGAGGGGCCGCCCACGGCGGCGGCCGCCGGCCGGTCGATACCTATGCGCACCAGCTCCCGCTGGGCCTCGGCGACCTGCTCGGGTGACTCCCCGAGCAGGGTCATCGGGGTGCCCCACGGGATGAGCCAGCCCAGGTAGGTGGCGAAGCTGCCGTCCAGGCCGAAGTTGAGCGTCCCGGCCACGTAGCCGGCGGCGAACGCGGTGCGGGACCGCAGGTCGACGACCCACTCGCCGGCGGCAATCCGCCGGGCCAGCTCCTCCGGGTCGGCCACCGACGGTGGAGTCAGATCCGGCTGCTCCGGGCCGGCCAGGTTGGCCGGTCCCATGTGGGCGTAGTAGGCGGGGTAGGCGTCCAGGCCGGCCAGCAGGTCGGCCACGTACTCGTCCTCGCCCAGGCGCAGCACCGGGTTGGAGCGCTTCTCCTGGCCGATCGTCGAGGAGTCGCCCTCGGACTGGGTCGCCGAGCAGAAGCTGCCGAAGCCGTGGGTGGGGAGCACCGCCACCGAGTCGGGCAGCTCGGCGGCCAGGCGGTGCGCCGACGCGTACTGGTGGCGGGCGAGGGTGTCGGCGTGGTCGACCCCCAGCAGATCCGGCCGCCCGGTCGAGCCGAACAGCAGGGATCCCCCGGTGAACACCGCCACCGGTGCCGCGCCGGAGCGCAGCACGTAGGACAGGTGGGTGAAGGTGTGTCCCGGCGTGGCCACGGCCTGCACCTCGAGCGTGGGCGACACCTCGACGACGTCGCCGTCGGACAGGCCGGTCTGTTCGAAGTGGGTGGGGTCCGACCCGTTGAGGTGGTAGGCGGCGCCGGTCACCTGGGACAGGGCCAGCCCGCCGGTGACGTAGTCGTTGTGCACGTGGGTGTCGAAGATGTGGGTGATGCGCACCCGCTTCTCCTCGGCCAGGTCGAGGACCCGGTCGATGTCGCGCTGGGGGTCCACCACCAGGGCGACCCGGCCGTCGTGGACCAGGTAGCTGCGGTCTCCCAGGGACGGGGTGTCGATGGTGACGATCTCGAACATCGGTCCTCCTCAGGCCACGTTCTGGGCGGTGCCGACGACGACCGGATGGCCGCCGTTGACCCACGCTGTCGTTCCGCCGCCCACCGAGCGGGCGTCCACCCCCAGCTGGGCCAGCCAGCTGGCCGCCGTCAGGCTGCGGTTCCCGCTGGCGCAGATGACGTACACCGGCCGATCGGTGGGCAATGTGGAGGCCCACTGGGGCAACGCCCCCAGGGGAATCAACCGGGCATTCGGTACATGACCCGACATGTACTCGAACGGCTCACGTACATCGATGACGTACGCCCCGTCGGCGTACGCCGCAGCGAAGGTGGGAACGTCGACTTCCAGCACCACGTAAATCCTCCTTGTGGCTTCTACCGGGTACCCCCCGGGGTATCCAGACTAACAGGACCTTCGGCCCTAGTATTCCTACCCCCGGGGGTATGGCGGGCGGTCTCTGAGGCCCCCAGAGGACTTTGGGCTCTTGCCCGCTCCGGGGCCGGCAGCGGAGTCTGGTGCTGTATCCCGGCTACAACGCCTATCTGATCGGGGGGACACGCCTGGTAGTCGACCTGGCGCCCTCCTGATCCACGCACTGGTCCCCACGGGGGCGTGCCACCCTCTTCGCAACGCTGGCCGGTGGCTGGCGGCCGGTTTGGCAACTAGGGTTGCCGGGGTATCAACCCACGACGACGAGGATGCTGTGGGCTTGGAAGGAGAGATGGTCGATACAACGCTGGGTGACGTGGCCGCAGCCGCCGATCAGGTGGCAGAGGACCAGAAGCAGGTGGCCCGAATGGCGCGCACGATGCAACGACAGCGCGATCGGGGCTGGTCATGGGCACAGATCCTCGACCGCCAGCGCGCTTCGGGGGTCGTGGACCTGCTGCGACGGAGCCGCCACCTGATCACCAGGACCACCACGGGCCTGACGGTGACGCTCGCCCGACAGCTCAGCGCCGAGGGCGAGACCCGCCGGGAGATCGCCCGCCGGCTCGGGATCACCCATCAGCGGGTCACCACGCTGTTGAACCATCACCACCTCGAGTAGCCGGGGAGAGGGCGGGGTTTGCGCATCGAGATAAGCCTGTGCCTGCCCCGCGACGCGGCGACCGTCTCCTTGGTGCGCGGTGCGGTGGTCAACACGCTCCTGCTGTTCGGGGTGGACCCCGACTGCGCCGACGACATCCGTCTGGCCGTCAGCGAGGCGGTCGCCAACGTGGTGAGCCACGCCGTCAGCGAGGACGAGTACGAGGTATCCCTGGCGGTGGACGAGCGGACGTGCGCGATCAGCGTGAAGAACACGGGCGCCGGCTTCGACGCCGGTGCCCTCAACGGGGTGATGCCCTCGCCGGACTCGGCCCGGGGGCGAGGTGTGGCCATCATGAAAGCAGTGATGGACGCGGTGAACCTGACGTCGTCGCCCGAGGAGGGCACCCTGGTCCGCCTGGTGAGGGATATCAGGGTCAGCGACGACGGGCCCCTGGCCCGCCTCCAGCGCCAGAGCGGGCCGGCCGGTCCGCAGGGGCGTTGACCACGAGGTTGGTCGTTAACGCCGGGCGGGCAGCGGGTATCCGAATCTCAAGCTGAGATTCCCAAGCTGAGATCGGAATCCCCGGTCAGGAATCGGTCGGTCAGGGTGGGCCCCAATCCGCCTCGCACTGGCCCGGTGTGGACACGGAGGTCGGGCGCCGTGGGTTGGTTGGTCGACGAGTGGCCCTTCTTGTGCCAGCAGCTCATACCGATGGTCAGGACCGCGGCGCCCCACGGTCCGCTCAGTGCGGCGGTGTGCGGCTCGCCGCGCAACGCCGTCTCTCTCGCGCTCGCGATGTCCTCGGTCTCGGGAGAGGGCGGCCGGTTCGAGGTGTTCCTGTGCCCGGCGCCGGCGTACTCGGACCCTGTGGCCTTCTCCCCGGTCGAGATGATCCGCCTGGCCCGCCAGGTCGGCGGCACCGATCTCGATCGCGACGGTCGGCGAGGTCTTCCCACCCGGAAGCTGCTCGAGAAGGTGGCGCTGGGGGCCCCCGACCGGGCGGTCGACCTGGTGGTCATCGGAGCCGGACCCGCCAGGCCGTGCCTGACCGGCGTGCTCGGCCATCTGCGCCGGGGCGGGCGGGTGTTCATGCAGGACGGAGACGCCGCCGACCGGCTCGACCGGGGCCAGTTCCGGGTGATCGATTCCGACGGGCGGCTCGCCGAGAGGATCGCCGGCCCGGAAGGCGTCGCCCCGGCGTCTGATGGCGGCCCGGCGTGTGATGGTGGCCCGGCATCTGATGGCGGCCCGGCGTGTGATGGCGGCCCGGGACGGCCGACTCTGGCGCGGATCGTCACCCAGGCGGAGCTGATCAAGTCGCACTACCCGCTGGCCCGGGGGATGGCCCGGCGGTACTGCCGGGTGGCGAGC
>JAKAXG010000182.1 GCA_021827225.1 Actinomycetes bacterium
CTTCGTCCTGCCGGCCGCGCCCGGACCGCACGGCACCCAGGCGCTGGCCGTCAACACCCGCGACGGCGCGACCGTCTACCAGGTCGCCTACTCCCTGATCACGGTGAGGGACGGGGCGCCGGTCGACGAGACCAACAGCGCCTACGCCCTGGCCCGCTGCCGGCACTGCACCACCGTTGCGGTGTCGTTCCAGGTGGTCCTGGTGGTCGGCCACAGCGACCGGGTGGGGCCCATCAACGCGGCGGGCACGCTCAACTACGACTGCCCCGCCTGCGACACCACGGCCGTCGCCGACCAGCTGGTCGTGACCCTCACGTCCCAGCCCTCGAAGGCCCTGACCGCGGAGCTACAAGCCGACCTGCAGAGGCTGGACGCCATACGGCAGCTGGGCTCCGGAGCCTCACCGGCCACAATCGCATCCGAGGTGGCCGCCGTGCAGAACCAGATCCAGGACCAGCTCGCCCGCAGCGGGCTGGTGAGCGGCACCCCATCCTCGAGCGTGCACGCCACCACCGGGTCGACCACGACGGTGCCCCCGCCGGCGGGCGCCAGCCCCACCACCACCCCCGGCGCGGCGACGGGGGACGCCACCACCGGGACCGCTCCGCCGGCGTCGGGCAGCAGCTACACCTATCCGGGCTCGGCGGGTGGCGCCGCCGCCCCGGGGTCCACAGCCACCACGGTGCCCGCCGGTCAGTCCACCCCGTCCACCACCACCGCACCCGTGTCGACCACCGCCCCCTCCGCGGCCACCACCGGCTCGGGTACCGGGGCCACCGCCTCCACGACCACGACTACGACCACGACCGGCACCGGCGGCTCCTGAACGGCGCCGTCGCACCTCGGCCGACCCGCCCACCGGTCGGTTCGCCGGCCGCTGCGAACGGGCGGTCGAGTAGTCTTGGTCGGCGTCTCCGCAGGCAGAGGCGTGCACGGGCCTGTAGCTCAGCGGTCAGAGCAGGGGACTCATAATCCCTCGGTCGTGGGTTCGATCCCCACCGGGCCCACCCGGCACGGAACGCCGTTCGAAGCCGAATTCAGGGCCAGTTCACCTGCAGTTCATTTTGATGGGACTCTCGTGGCACCTGATTTTTAGCCAAGCGAACAAGAGCCGAACGGCCGGTGACGGCCTCTGTATGGTGGCCCCGTGAACCAACGCATGACGACGGGCGCGGCGGCCAGCGGCGAGACTCACAGCGACGTTGCGGCGGACGGCGGTATCCCGGGGCGCACGGTGAGCCACATCCTCGACGAGGCCCCGACCAGCCGGTTCCACCGGCGGGCGGTGCTGATCTCGGGCATGGGCTTCTTCACCGACGCCTACGACCTGTTCGTGATCGCGACCGTGGCCACCCTGGTCAAGTCGCAGTGGCACCTCGACGCCACCCAGACCAGCTGGGTGTCCGGCTCGGCGATCCTGGCGGCCTTCTTCGGCGCCCTGATCTTCGGTCGCATCGCCGACGTGCTCGGCCGCAAGGCGGTCTACACCGTCGTCGCCGCCATCATGATCCTCGGGGCGTTGGCCTCGGCCCTGTCGCCGAACTTCATCTTCCTGGTGGTCGCCCGCTTCGTGCTGGGCCTCGGGGTCGGCGGCGACTACCCGGTGTCCGCCGTGCTGATGAGCGAGTACTCGAACCGCAAGGACCGGGGTCGGCTGGTGGGCCTGGTGTTCTCCATGCAGGCGGCCGGCCTGATCGTCGGCCCGCTGGTCGCCCTGATCCTCCTGGCCTCGGGCCTCGACCACGGGACGACGTGGCGGATCCTGCTGGGCCTCGGCGCCGTGCCGGCCGCCGCCGTCGTCTACCTCCGGGCCAAGATGCCCGAGTCGCCGCGGTTCCAGGCCCAGGTCCAGGGCCGGGCGGCCAACGCCGCCCGCGAGCTGCACGTCTTCGCCGAGGGGGCGGTGGCGGCCGCCGACGCCGCCGACGACGGGGCCGGGCACATGGGGCTGGCCCAGTTCCTGCGCAGCCGCCGGATGGTGAAGCTCTTGGTCGGCACGGCGGGGTCGTGGTTCCTGTTCGACTACGCCTACTACGGCAACACCCTGTCGCTGCCCACCATCTTGAAAGACGTCTCGCCCCACGCCGGGGTGGAGCTCAAGCTGCTGTGGAGCCTCGGGCTGTTCGTGGTCTTCGCCCTCCCCGGCTACCTGCTGGCGGTGGCCCGGATGGACCGGGTCGGTCACCGCCGCCTGCAGTTCATCGGCTTCGCGGTGATGGCCGCCTGCTTCATCGTGCTCGGCGCCTTCGCCGGCCTGACGACCTCGGTCGGGGCGTTCCTGGCCATCTTCGGGGTCAGCTACCTGTTCACCGAGTTCGGCCCGAACACCACCACGTTCGTCCTGCCGTCCGAGGTGTTCCCGGTGAACATGCGCACCACCGGCCACGGCGTGGCCGCCGGGGTCGGCAAGCTGGGGGCGTTCATCGGGGTGTTCCTCGTCCCCCACCTGCAGAGCAGCGTGGGGCTGCGGGGCATGCTGCTGGTCGCCGGCGGGGCCGCCATCCTCGGCTTCCTGCTCACCGCACTCCTGCCCGAACCGGCCCGCCGCACCCTCGAAGAGGTGTCGGGCCAGGACACCGGCCGGCTGATCCTCCTGCAGTCCCACGACCGGGCGGAGGGGGAGCCCGGCGCCATGCCGGGCCGCAGCGCGCTGTCGGCCTGACGGACCGCTACCGGATCAGCGCTGGCTTCTCAGCCATTCGGCGGCCTCTTCGGCCAGTCCCCGAGGCGTCTGAGAGGTGACCCCCGGTTGCCGGCTGAGCCGGTGGAAGACGAAGAGGACGACGGCGATGACCATGAAGCCGACGGCGACGTAGATGATCCCCACAGCTCCACACTAGAAGCGGTGGCCGACTAGGCCAACTGTGGTTACGCTGCCACCGTGGCCGCGACCGACCTGGAGGAGCGGGTCCGGTCCATCTGCCTGGCGTTTCCGGGGGCCAGCGAGCGGCTGAGCCACGGGGCGCCATCGTTCTTCGCCGGCCGGCAGTTCGTGATGCTGTGGCCGGCCGGCCACCACGACCGCGACTTCCCCCACCTGTGGTGCGCGGCGCCGCCCGGGGCGCAGGCCGAGCTGACGGCGACCGAGCCGGACCGCTTCTTCCGGCCCCCGTATGTGGGGTCCCGGGGGTGGATCGGTCTGCGCCTGGACGGGGAGGTCGACTGGGACGAGGTCCAGGCGGTGTGCCAGGACGCCTACCGCACCGTCGCCCCCAGGAGGTTCAGCGCCGGCCTGTGAAGCCGGCAGGGGGCCTCCGCCCCCTACAATGCGAGACCCCCTCTCCCGCGGCAGCGCCGCGGGCCCCTTCCCGCAGGAGACGTCAGCTGTGACCGACAGCACCGACGATCGGGCGGTCACCTTCACCGACCTCGATCTACGACCCGAGCTGCTCAGCGCCCTGACCGCGCTGGGCTACGAGGAACCCACCCCCATACAGCTGGCCGCCATACCGTCGGTGCTGGCCGGGCGGGACGTGCTCGGCCAGGCCGCCACAGGCACCGGCAAGACCGCCGCCTTCGCCCTGCCCGTCCTTCAACGCCTGCCCGCCGGCCGGCGGGGGCCCCGGCCGGCGGCGCTGATCCTCGTGCCCACCCGCGAGCTCGCCATGCAGGTGTCGGAGGCGGTGCACCGCTACGGCCGGGAACTGCAGGTCAGGGTGCTGCCGATCTACGGGGGCCAGCCCATCGGCCGCCAGCTGCGGGCGCTCGACGCCGGCGTCGACGTGGTGGTGGCCACCCCCGGCCGGGCGCTGGACCATCTCAACCGGGGCACGCTCCAGCTGGACCAGCTGGAAATCATGGTGCTCGACGAGGCCGACGAGATGCTCGACATGGGCTTCGCCGAGGACCTCGAGGCGATCTTCGCCGAGACGCCGGAGGAGCACCAGACGGTGCTGTTCTCGGCCACCATGCCCACCCGCATCGAGTCCATCGCCAGGCGCCATCTCCGCGATCCCGAGCGCATCCGGGTGAGCGAGCAGGCGCCGGCGGAGGGCGAGGAGCCCAGGGTCCGCCACAGCGCCTACGTCGTGCAGCGGGCCCACAAGGCGGCGGCGCTCGGGCGGGTGCTCGACACCGAGACCCCGACCGCCGCGCTCGTGTTCTGCCGCACCCGGGAGGTGGTCGACAACCTGACCGAGACCCTCAACGGCCGGGGCTACCGGGCCGAAGCCCTCCACGGCGGCATGAGCCAGGAGCAGCGGGACCGGGTCATGGGCCGCCTCCGCGGCGGTACCGCCGACCTGCTGGTGGCGACCGACGTAGCCGCCCGCGGGCTCGACATCGACCTTTTGTCCCACGTGGTCAACTACGACGTGCCGTCCTCGGTGGAGTCCTACGTGCACCGGATGGGCCGGGTGGGGCGGGCCGGGCGCGAAGGGGTGGCCATCACCCTGGCCGAGCCGCGGGAGCACCGGATGCTGAAGACCATCGAGCGGGTCACCAAGCGGCGCATAACCATCGAGAAGGTCCCGACGGTCGCCGACCTGCAGGCCCGCCGCCTGGAGCTGACCCGGGCGGCGTTGCGGGAGACGCTGCTCGAGGACGACCTGGACCGTTTCCGGGTGGTCGTGGAGTCCCTCGCCGAGGAGTTCGACCCCCTGGACGTGGCGGTGGCCGCCGTCAAGCTGGCCCACGCCGCAGGCAGCGGTGCCGACACCGACGAGGAGGACATCCCCGAGGTGTCGCTCACCGGGCCGCCGGGCAGCGGTTCCCGGCGGGGCCCCGACCGGGCCGGGCCGGGCCGCGCCGGCGGGGACGGGGCGGGACGGCCTTCGGGGCGCGACGCGGGAGGCCGGGCCGGGGAGACCACCCGGCTCTACCTGAGCGTCGGCCGCGACGCCGGGGTCCGCCCCCAGGACCTGGTGGGGGCCATAACCGGGGAGACCAGCCTCAGCGGCCGCCAGATCGGGGCCATAGAGATCGCCCAACGGTTTTCCCTGGTGGAGGTGCCGGCGGGGGCCGCCGAGGAGGTCATCTCCGCTCTGCGGGGCAGCAAGATCCGCGGCCGGCGGGCCACCGTCCGCCGCGAGCGCTACTGAGCCGCCCGGTCCGCGCTGAGCGGACCGCGCGGGTCAGGGTTGACCGGGCCGCCGGGTCAGGGTTGAGCGGACCGCGCGGGTCGGGGTTGACCGGGCCGCGCGGGTCAGGGTTGACCGGGCCGCCGGGTCAGATCGAGCGGTCGGGCTGAGGCTGACCGGTGTTCTGCACGGCCATGAACCCGGCTCCCGCCGGGTCGGCCAGCCCGGCCATGCGACCGAAAGGCGTCTCGAACGGCGCCCGGTGCACCGCCCCGCCGGAGTCCAACGCCCGTTCGGCGGCGGCGTCGGCGTCGTCGACGCCGAAATAGACCAGCCAGTGGGACCCGCCCGGCTCACCCATCGTCGCTCCCATCCCGCCGAGTGGGAAGTCCTCCCCGGGGAGAGAGAAGACGCAGTAGTCGGGGCCGGCCATCTCCAGGGCGGCGTTCTGGAAGCCGAACACCGCCTTGTAGAAGTCGCGGGCCGGGTCCGGATCGGTCGAGCGCAGATCCTCCCAGGTCAGGCCGCCCGGTTCGTTGACCAGCTCCGCCCCGATGTGCTCGCCGGCCTGCCATACTCCGAACGCGGCCCCGGCGGGGTCGGAGGCGACGAGCAGCCGGCCCTCCCGGCCGACCTGGCCGGGGGGCAGGAGCAGCTCCCCGCCGGCCGCGGTGATGGCGAAGGCGCTGTATTCGACGTCGTCGCTGGCGAAGTACAGCGTCCAGGCTCCCGCCTTCGGGCTCCACTGGTCCGTGCCGCGCGACCGGCGGGGGCCGACAGCGGCGGCGGCCGCCCCCCGCCGGCGGGCGATCCGGTAGCCACGGGTGTCGTCGGTCGCCGGATCGAACGCCCAGCCCAGTACGGCCTCGTAGAAGCCGGTGGCCGCCTCCATATCGGGGACGGCCAGGTCCACCCAGCATGGCGTGCCTGCCGGCCAGCGGGCCGTTCGGATCGACATGCCAACCATTGAAGCCGCCCGGGGCCGGAGGCCGGGAGAGCCGCCCTCCGCCAAACCGCGACCACCCCGCCGGTTCGCACCCGTGGGCGGGAACACCGGAATGGGTATTAGCCATCGCGACGGCCGCGGCGAGGGGAGGTGGTGGGGTGGAGGTCAGGTTCTGGGGCACCCGTGGGTCGATCGCCACGCCCGGGCCGGACACCGTGCGCTACGGGGGGAACACGTCGTGCGTGGAGGTCCTCACCAGGCGGGGCACCCGGATCATCCTGGACGGAGGCACCGGCATCCGGCTGCTCGGGGCCCGGCTGATGGCCGAGGGCGGAACCGGCACGGCAAGCGCCGGACCCCGCCGGGCGGCGACAGGATCCGGGGCGCCGGGTGGTCACCTTCTCATCAGCCACACCCACTGGGACCACATCCAGGGGCTGCCGTTCTTCCCCCCGCTCTTCCAACCGGGCTCCCGGTGGGACGTGTACGGCCCCCGGGGTCTCTGCCAGTCCATCGCCGACACCCTGGCCGGCCAGATGAACTACGACTACTTCCCGGTCTCCCTGGAGCAGCTCGCCGCCGACATCGCCTACCACGACCTGGTGGAGGGCGCCTTCTGCGTGGACGAGGTGGCGGTCACCACCCAGTACCTGAACCACCCGGCGCTGACCCTCGGCTACCGCCTCGAGGCGGACGGCTGCCGGATCGCCTACCTGTCCGACCACGAGCCGTTCGACCCGGCCCTGGCGGCGGGAGGTGACCTCCTCGCCAGCCCCGACGACGCCCGCCACGTACGGTTCATGGCCGGCGCCGACCTGGTCATCCACGACGCCCAGTACACCGCCAGGGAGTACGCCGACCGGCGGGGCTGGGGTCACAGCACCGTGGAGTACGCGGTCGCCGCCGCCCGCCTGGCCGGCGCCGGCAAGCTGGTCCTGTTCCACCACGACCCCGGCCGCAGCGACGGGGACCTGGACGAGGTGCTCGAAGCCCTGGCCGGCGGAGCCGGCGGGACGGAGGTGATCGCCGCGGCCGAAGGGCAGGTCCTCGGCCTGGCCGCCCGGCGGGAGTCGGCCCCCTCGGGGTTCGACGCTGACGCCCCGGCCGTGGTCTCGACCAACGAACCGGAGGTGCGGACCGTGCTAGCCGCCCTGCCCGACGGCGCCATGGCGGGGGTGGTCCGGTCGGCCGCCGAGGACGCCGGCCTCGACGTCGAGCGGATGCCGGCCGTCTGGTTCGGCGAGCTGGCCCCCTCCTCAGTGGTGGTGATGGACTGCGATCAGCCGGACGCGGAGGAGACGCTCGCACGGCTGGCCCATGTCGGCGGGGACCGCCGGCCGGTCGTGCTGGCCGTCACCCGGCATCGGCCGCCTCTGCGCTCCGTGCCCGGCGTGACCGAATGGCTGGTATGGCCGGCGTCGCCGGCCCACGTCAAGGCCAAGCTGCAGGCGGCCGCCCTGGGGCGCTCCTGCCGCTGGCAGAACGCTCCGCGGCCGGCGAACGAGGAGCACCGGCTCCGCGCCCTGCACCACCTCGGCGTTCTCGACACCGGGCCCGAGGCCCGCTTCGACCGCATCACCCGGATGGCCCGGGAGCGGCTGGGGGTGCCGATCGCCCGCATCTCGCTCGTCGACCGGGACCGGCAGTGGTTCAGATCGAGCGCGGGCGCCGGCGGCACCGGGTCGCCCCGCGACGAGTCCATCTGCGCCCACGCCATCCTCGAGGGCGACGTCTTCCAGGTTCCGGACCTGCGCGGCGACGACCGCTTCGCCGACAGCCCGGTGGTCAACGGCTCCGAGCACGTCCGTTTCTACGCGGCCGCGGCCCTGGTGCTGCCGGACGGCAGCCGGGTCGGCACCCTCTGCGTCGAGGACCGCCGTCCCCGCCTGCTCGACGACGGCCAGTTAGCCGAGCTGAAGTACCTGGCCGATC
>JAKAXG010000183.1 GCA_021827225.1 Actinomycetes bacterium
CGATCTGGCCTTCGGGGACGAGATGGCCCGGGCCGGCGTCGATCCGACCATCACCCCGACCATGACCAGGCCCAGCACGACCAGCCAGCGCACGGTGGGCCCGGCGGCCCGCCACGCCCTCATCACAGGGCCGAGGACGAACTGACCATGAGGGCCTTGACGACGATGCGGTGCGACGCCGAGCCCTTCGGGTCACAGGCGGTCAGCGTCAGCTCGAACCGGCCCGGAGTGTTGGACACGACCTGCCAGTCGGTCGGCAGCACCACGAACGGCCTCTGCGACACCTCGTAGATGCACGAACCGACCGGCGTGGTCAGCACGATCTTGTCCCCCGGCACCAGCCGGTCGACGTTGGCGAACGGCTTTCCGTAGGTCGTGCGGTGACCGGCGATGGCCACGTCCCCCTCCTGGCAGGGCAGCGGCGTCTCCGGGTAGTGACCGGTACCGGCCTTCAGGTCGGCGGTGCTCACGCCCTGCACGACCACCACGTTGAGCCCGAGCTTGGGGATCTGCAGGCGGGTCAGGCTCTGACCGGACCTGATGGTCCCCGACAAATAGGCAGAACGGATGCCGGCGCTCGTCAGTTCCTTGCTGAGCTTGCTCTGGAGGCTGTTGTGGTAGAAGTCCGTGTACACGGGGTAGGCCAGCATCCCGAGCGCCATGACGATGAGCACCACCGCGGCGGCGGTGAGACCGCGGCGGGCTCCGGTCCGGCCCGCCAGCGCTTCGAGTATCCGATCCACCGTGCCTCCTGCACCGTTTCGATGGTTTTGCCCCTTAACGGCGACAGATTACCCCGGCCGGCTGCTGGGGGGTCAGCGCCGGCGCGTTACCGGAAATCAGGCTCGGAGCAGGGATGCTTCGAGCTCTTCGACCGTCCTGGCCGCGGTGGCGACCGCCTCCGGACCGACAAGAAGGTTCTGCAACAGGGCCTCCCCTTCCTGCCAGTCGGCGGTCACGTCGGCCGTGACGATGCCGAGGGTGCGCAGGGTGGATCCGTCGGCGGTGGGACCGGCCACCGAGCGGTGCCGGTCGTAGGAGGCCCACATCCGGGGCAGGGCGAAGCGGTAGACGGCGGCCAGGCGGGCGGCGGTGCGGGTGTCGGGCGCCGGCTGCGAGTCGGATCCCACCGCCAGCATGGCGATGGCCGGGCCCAGGACCGGGTCGGGGGTGGCCTCCAGGGCGGCGCGATCGACGTCGGCCAGCACGGGCAGCCGGTCCGACCACTGGCGGGCCCGCCAGGCGTGGTGGTGGCTGTGGCGGTCGAGGAGCAGCTTGGCCTCCGGCTCGGGGGTGGTCGCCACCCAGCCGCCCAGGATCTCGAACAGCCTCCGTTCCAGCCAGACGTGGGATCCGGCCAGCCGGGCGGACTCCTCCAGGCTGGTCGTCACCCGGCAGCGGCCGGGCGGGGGGCCAGGCCGCTCAGGACCAGGTCGAGAATGGCCTCGAACACCGATTCCACCGGCCCGAAGGGGAAGTCCGGCTTGGATATGTAGAGCGAGACCATGCCGTGGATGACCATCCACAGCAGTTCCGCCTCCTTGGCCGGGTCGGCCACCGGGGCAATGGACCCCTCCGCCGTGGCGGCCGCCAGGTCGGCGGCCACCGCATCCAGGCCGGCGGTGTCGGCCAACCGCTCGTCGACGAAACGGTCCGGGGTGTTGTCCGGGCGGCCCATCATCAGGATGCGGTAGTGCTCGGGGTTGTCCAGCCCCCAGCGCATGTAGGCGGCGCCCCGCCGGCGGATGCGGTCCCACGCGTCGCCGCCGGCGGCCGCTGCCTCCTCCATGGCCTGGTCCAACTGCTCCGCCTGCTTTTCACATACAGCGAAGACCAGGTCGTTGCGATCGGCGAAATGGAGGTATATGGACGGAGGGGTCACCCCCACCGCCGCAGCTATGGCTCTTATTGACAGCGCCGACTCGTCGTTGGTCTCGATGAGGATCCGTTCCGCCGCCGCCAGTATCTCCTCCCGCAGCTGCTCCCCCTTGCCCCGGGGCGACCGGGTGCGCCGCTGAGGCACTTCCGACACTGCGCTCACGACGGCAATGCTAACCGGGGCGTCCGGTCCGGGGCGGGGTTGTCCCCCCGGGTGGCGCCGGCGGGTTCGCCGGGTCTGTCGGCGCCGGCGCGCCGCGGCCCTAGCGGTACCGGTTGGTGATGGGGACCCGGCGGTCCCGGCCGAACGCCTTGGACGTGACCCGCACCCCCGGAGGTGTCTGGCGGCGCTTGTACTCGGCCACGTCGACCAGGCGGACCACCCGCCGGACCAGATCCTCGTCGAAACCGGCCTCGACCAGCTCGGTGGCGGTCAGGTCGTTCTCCACGTAGGCCATGAGCACCGGATCGAGCACCTCGTAGGGGGGCAGCGACTGGTCGTCGCGCTGGTCGGGGCGCAGCTCGGCTGAAGGCGGCTTGGTCAGAACGTCGGGGGGCAGCACCGGTTCCGGGCCGGCGCCGTCGCGCCACTGGCACAGCCGGTACACCATGGTCTTGGGCACGTCCTTGATGACGGCGAAACCGCCGGCGGTGTCACCGTAGAGGGTCGAGTAGCCGACGGCGGCCTCACTCTTGTTTCCCGTGGTCAGCACCATCCAGCCCAGCTTGTTGGACAGGGCCATGAGGATGACGCCCCGGATCCGGCTCTGCACGTTCTCCTCGGTCAGCCCGGGAGACGTGCCGGCGAAGCTGGGGGCGAGCATGTCGAGAAAGGCGGTGTGGGCGGCTTCGATCGGGATCCTGCGGTAGTCGATCCCCAGGTTGGCGGCCAGCGCCTCGGCGTCGCTCTCCGACCCGGGGCTCGAGTACCTCGACGGCATGGCAACGGCGTGCACGTGGGCCGGGCCGAGAGCGTCGGTGGCGATGAGGGCGACCAGCGAGGAGTCGATGCCCCCCGACAGGCCTACCACGACGTCGCTGAATCCGTTCTTCTGGACGTAGTCCCGGGTGCCGAGCACCAGCGCCTGGTAGACCTCCGCCTCGACCGCCAGCCTCTCGGCCCGGGGCGGGGCCATGCGGGCCTCGTCGGATCGGCGCGACGGTGCCGCCGTCACCGTGTGGACCGGCAGCGGGGCGGCACTGTGGTGACCCCGCGGGTCGAGAAGCCTCTTGCGGTACACCGGCCTCACCTCGAGATCGAAGATGGCCAGGTCCTCGGCGAACTGGGGCAGCGAGGCGATCAGGCGCCCGTCGGCGTCGAAGACCATCGACGCCCCGTCGAAGACCAGCTCGTCCTGGCCTCCCACGCAGTTGAGGTAGACCAGACCGCAGCTGGCGTCGGCGGCCCGGGTGGCGAGCATCCGCTCCCTCTCCGCGACCCGGCCGGCCGAGTAGGGCGAGGCGTTGATGTTGATGATCAGCTCCGCTCCGGCGGCGGCCTGGGCGGCCACCGGCCCGCTGGGACTCCACGCGTCCTCGCACACCGAGATACCGCAACGCACCCCGGCGATGCCGAACAGCTGGGTGGCCCCGGCGCCGGCGGCGAAGTAACGCTGCTCGTCGAACACCCCGTAGTTCGGCAGCATCTGCTTGTGGTAGACGCCGCGGATCTCCCCGTGGGCGCACACGGCGGCCGCGTTGTAGAGGTCCAACTGCTCGTCGACGAACCCGACCACGGCGGCGCAGCGCTCGGTGGCGGCCGCCACCTTGGCCATGGCGGCCATGTTGTCGGCGATGAAACCGGGCTTCAGGAGCAGGTCCTCGGGCGGGTAGCCGGTCAACGACAGCTCCGGGAACACGATCACGTCCGCGCCGGCGCCGCCGGCCGCCCCTATGGCCTCGATCATCCGCTCGGAGTTGCCCTCGAGGTCCCCGACGAGGGGGTTCAGCTGGGCCAGGGCGACGCGCAGTCGGGTCACACCACCGAGCGTAGGGGTCGCGCCGGGGCCGCCTCGACCTCAGGGGAAGGTTCGGGAGCAGGGGGCCGGCGGCGGGCGGGGGCCGGCGGCAGCCGGGCCGGGGATGCCTCCGCATCGAGTGGCGGATAATTGCCCGCTGCGGGCAGAAATCCGCCAATCGATGCGGAGGGCCGCGCCGGGGCCGGCTCGAAGTCAGGGGATGGTGGGGGGGGGCGGGACGCGGAGTTGAGGCTTTTGGGCCGCTCGGCCACTTTCCGTGAAGCGACTCGGCGCCCGGGCTACGCTCCGCGCCCAACGACGGCGCTGCCAGAAAGGACCAGAACGTTGACGGTGAACCAGTCTCGTCCGGGCCACTCCTCCATCATCACCGGTTTCAAGAACTTCCTCATGAGAGGCGACATAGTCGTGATAGCCGTGGGCCTGGCCGTGGCCCTGGCCTTCAGCACGCTCATCAGCGCGTTCACGACCTCCATCATCAACCCGCTGATCAACCGCCTGGGTGGCAAGCACCCGGTGGCCTTCGGAGTCCAGCTGGGCGCGGCGGGAACGAAGTCGACGTTCATGGACTTCGGTGCGTTCATCTCGGCGATCATCTACTTCGTCATCTACGTCGCCATCATCTATTTCCTGATCGTGCTGCCCTACAAGGCCATCCAGGCCCGCCGGGGAGTGAAGGTCTTCGGCGATCCGGCCCCGGCCAAGACCTGCCCGGCGTGCCTGTCCGAGGACCTGCCGATGGCCGCCACCAAGTGCCGCTTCTGCGGCAGCGAACTGGCCGCGGCGTAGCAGATGAGCCCGGCGGGGCCGGGCTTTCCGGTTCAGATGATTCCGGCGATGAGGAGCACCGCGGCCAGCACGACCGCGGCGGCGATGGCCAGCCCGGCCACGGCGTAGAGGGGGACCCTGCGGGTCGCCTCCGGGCCGTCCTCCATCGGTCCGGCGCTTCGCGACGGGCCGAACAGGCTGCTCACTTCCATGGTCCGCTCGTAGACCGACTCTCCCCCAGGACGGGCGCTCTCAGCCGGGTCAGGCTCGACGAAGACGGGCCGCTCGGGCGGGCTGCCCACCGATGTCCAGTGGCCCGGGACCGGCACCTCCGGAGAGCGGGGCTGCAGCGGCGCCAGGGGCTCGGCTGGAGCCTCCAGCGGGGGGCTGGGCTGTCCCCTCCCGCCCTGGGCGGGGGCGACCACGTTGCGTACCCCTGGCTCCGGGCGGGCCACGGACGGGGCTCTGCGCGCTGAAGGGGCCGGCGGCGGGAGCGGCGGGGCGGCCCGCATGGCGGTGGGCGCGGCGGGAGGGTTCGCTGCTGCAGGGCCGGCCGGCGGCGAGGTGGAGGCCGGCGGCGGCGCGGGGACGGGGGCCGGCGGCGAGGCGGAGCTCGCAGAGGGAGGCGGCGGCACGCTGGGTGGAGCGGCCCTCATGGCCGCGCCCGGGAGGGGGGCGGGAGGCGGGGCCGGGACGGCGGTACCGGGGGCCGGGTCGGGAGGGGGGCCGCCGGCGGGCTCCGGGGCGGAGGGAAGGAGGGGCGGAAGGGTCGGCCGGCTGCCCAGGGCCTCCACTCCCTCCACCCGCACCGAGGGGGCGCTCGGGTAGAGCTGCTCGCTGCCGGAGGGGTCGGGCCCGGGCGTCGGTGCCGGGGCCGCCGAAGGGGTCCGCTCGGGGGCCGGAGCTCCCTCCTCCCCCCAGGCCAGGAAGTCCGTGACCGGCCAGCCGGCGGCGGACTCGACGGTCTGCAGGGCCACGGCGAACTCCAGGGCGGTCCGGGGCCGGCGCTCCGGCTCCTTGGACAGCGCCGCCTCGAGCAGATCCGACAGGGCCAGCGGGATGTGCTCCGCCCGCAGCGGGCGGACCGGGTCGCGCAGGATGCGGAGGATGACCGAGGCTGGAGCCTCGTTGTCGAAGGAGGCGAAGGGGGCCTGCCCGGTGAGCAGCTGGTACATGGTGGAGGCCAGCCCGTAGATGTCGGTGGCCGGAGACAGGTGGTGACCTTCGAGCATCTCCGGGGCGGCGTGCAGGGTGGTGAAGCCGAACACCCCGGCGGTGGACTGGGCCGAGGCCTGCAGGGCGGCCACCCCGAAGTCGGCCAGCGCCGGTTCACCCGACTTGGTGACGAGGATGTTCTGCGGCTTCATGTCCCGGTGCAGGAAGCCGTTGCGATGGGCCGTCTCCAGCGCGCCGGCGATCTTCACCCCCACCCGGGTGGCCTCCTGGGCGTCGAGGGGCCCGCCGGTACGGACCTGCGAAGCCAGCGATCCGCGGCACAGCTCCAGCACCAGAACCGGGCGGCCGTCGGTGGTCGTGGCCGGCCGGTACAGGGTGACGATGTTCGGGTGGTCGCTGACCTGGGCCAGCGCCTGGATCTCGTGGTGGAAGGTCTCGATCAGGTGGGCGTGGATCGTGTCCACCTTCAGGATCTTCAGGGCGACAGGGCGGCCGGTGCCGGCCTCCACCGCCCGGTAGACCGTGGCGAACGCCCCACCCCCGATCTCGGTCAGGCCCGAGAAGCCGGGAAGCAGGCCGTCGGAGCCCCCCGACCTGGCCTTACGTAGCGCCACCTGGGAGAACCTACTAGCGGCCGGCGCCGCCGGAGCGGGTGGATCGGAATCGGCCGGGGCGGGCGCCGGGGGTGGAGGGCAGCCGGGGAGCCCGGCCGACCGAGAGCATGTAGTGCAGCCGGGCCCGCCGGTCCATCTGGGCGGTCAACTGCCGGCGGAGGGCGCGCTGAGTCTCCCATGCCTGCGCCGCGGCGCCGGCGTCGACCGGATCGGTCGTCGAGCACACCGCCCGGTCGGCCAGCGTGGCCAGGGTGGCGGCCGGGACGGCCAGGTCCGATCCGAAGTGTGTCGCCACGTCGGCCGCGACCTCGGCGTTGGTGACCCCCGCCCCGGCCGGCACGCCGGCCCGGTCCAGCCCGTCCAGCAGCTCCAGCCAGGCCCCCACCGCCAGCTCCGCCGGGTCGGACGAGCGCCGGGCCCGCCGGCGCCAGGCCCGGCGGGCCGCGGCCTGCCCCGGACCGGCCAGGCCGAGCAGCACCATGAAGCCGGCGATGATCATCAGCGCCACCACCCACGCCGGCAGGCTGTGGTGTCCGGCCAGGTGGAAGCGGGCCCGGGGCGCCAGGGCGTGCCCGCCGGTGCTCTGGTTGCGGGGCACGGCGCTGGCCGGGCGGGGCGGGACGGTGGTGGAGGGTGCCTGCACCGACTCCGGCGGCGGGGCGGCCGCCGCGGTGGTGCCATCCGGGGTGGGGTCGGCCACCACCCAGCCGACCCCGGCCACCGGGATCTCGACCCAGGCCCAGGCCTGGCGGTTCGTGACCCGGTAGGTCCCGGCCGGCAGCGGGGTACCCGACGAGGACCCGGCCAGGCGGTAGCCGGTGACCACCCGCGCCGGCACCCCCAGGTAGCGGGCGACCATGGCGAAGAAGGTGGCGAACTGCTCCGGGGTGGCGGCCCGGTTGACGGTGACGGCGTTGATGACCTCCGAAAGGGACGTGCCCTCCACCACCGGGGGGGCGAGGGTGGTCGTCGGCCCGGGACCGGCTGGCCGGGCGGATCCGGGGTCGATGCGCTTCTCGGCCGAGTGGAGCACCGTCATGACCCGCTGCAGGAATGCCACGGTGGCGGCCGGGCGCTCCCCGGCCAGAGAGGAGAGGAACCTCAACGTGGTGGCCAGGTCGGCGGACGTGTGGGCCGGGATGCCCAGGTCGGCCGGCGCGGCCAGCGTGGGGTCGATGCCGTCGGCGGCCGGCAGCCCTCCCAGGGTGGACGTGGGGGCCCGGGAGACCACGGTGTAGCCCCCGGCGGGCGCCCCGGACAGGGGCAGCAGCATCCCGGTGGCCGGATCGGCGGCCACCTCCGGGCCGCTCACCGACAGCGGCCGGTCGAGAGCCGGCAGGAGCGGCACGGGGAGTCTCCCGGCCAGCGCGACCTGCTGCACGACCGGGGCGTCGCCGACGGCCTGGCTGCCGGCCGGGGGTCCCGGCACCCGGCCGCCCGTGGGCTG
>JAKAXG010000184.1 GCA_021827225.1 Actinomycetes bacterium
AGACGGTTATGGCCTGGGCCAGGTCGATGGGACCGTAGGCCTCCCCGTTGTCGTTGTGGGCGATGAAGTTGCCGACCCGCATGCTGCCGGTGTCGTTGAAGATGCTGTAGGGGGTGACCAGCCCGTACTTGAGCCCGGCGGTGGCGGTGACCAGCTTGAACGTGGAACCGGGGGCGTACTGGCCCTGTATGGTCCGGTCCAGCAGCGGATCGGCCGGGTTGTGGAGCAGGGCCTGGTAGTTCGCCTGGCTGATCCCACCCACGAACTGCTGCGGGTCGTAGGTCGGGTTGGTGGCCAGTGCCAGGATCTGGCCGGTGTTGGGGTCCTCGACCACCGCGGATCCGTCGGGCGCGGCGAAGTCGCGCCCGGTGGTCGAGTCGAAGGTCTGCCGGGCGGCGGCCAGGCCCTGGCTGATGGCCTGCTCGGCGACCATCTGGATGTTGCCGTCGATGGTCAGCTCGAGATCGTTCCCGGGCACCGAGGGGGTGAAGCTGAGAGCGGCCAGTACCCGCCCCTGGGAGTCCACCTGCATGCGCTGGACTCCAGGCTTACCCCGCAGGTAGGGCTCGTAGGTAGCCTCGATGCCGGCCAGGCCGATCTGGTCGCCGGCCTGGTAGCCCCGGGCCTTCAGCTTCGACAACTCGGCCGAGTCGATCTGGCCCACGTATCCGACCAGGTTGGCGGCGGCCTTGCCCATCGGGCTGTAGGTGCGAACCGACATCGACGTGGCCTTCACCCCGGGGAAGAGCTCCTGGTGCTCCTGGACGTAGAGGATCTGCTCCGGGTTGGCGTCGGGCATGACCGGGACCGGGGCGAAAGGGCTGTACTGGAGGTTGTTGACCGCGGCGTCGAGCTGCCCGGTCGTCATGCCGAGCAGCGGGGCCAGGCGGCCCAGCATGGCGGGGTTCTGGCTGGCGACCTGGCGGTCGACCTCGATCACCGGCTCGTTGACGTTGCCGACCAGCACGTCGCCGTTGCGGTCGAGGATCCGACCGCGGGGCGCCTGGACGTAGATGAGACGGACCCCGTTGTCGGCGGCCACCGCCTGGCCCCTCGGGGCGTTGATCACCTGCAGCGACCACAGGCGGGCGAAGAGGGCGGCGAACAGGCACCCGACCACCATGATGAGGATGGACAGCCGGACCCGCAACGAGGGCTGGTCGGGACCGCTCACCGGACCGGCACCCCCACGCTGCGGGCGCCGCCGCCGACCGGAGAACCGAAGCGGTCGGCCCCGACCGAACCCCTGGCGGCGCGGGCGTAGATGTAACAGACCGGCAGCGCCAGCACCGCGCTCCAGAGCGCCTCGACGACGTCCACCCGGATCAGCCACGAGCGACCCCCGGCCACCAGCTGGTGCTGGCCCAGCACGTCGCCGGCGGCCACGAACAGCAGCACCGCACCCGCCGTGCCGATCAGCCCGGCGACCGGCACCAGGGTCCGACGCTCCTGCAGCACCGACGCCCGCAGCGCCCCGATGGCCGCCCCGGTCAGGCAGTAGGTGAGCGCGGACAAGCCGATGGGCGTAGAGGTGAGGAACATGTCCGTGACGAGCCCGGCCCAGAAGCCCACCCAGGCGCCAGCCTCGGCCCCCCCGGTCAGCCCGGCGCAGACCACCACCACGACCATCAGGTCGGGGGCCACACCGCCGATTCGCAGGTCGGGAGCCAGAGCCGTCTGCACCAGCACCGCCACCACCAGGAGCAGGGCGATGCGCAGGCGGGCGGTGGCGACCGGGTTCACGCCGGAGACCAGAGCAGCACCTGCAGGTACGACATCTGGGAGACGTTGACCAGCGGCGTTATCGAGATGTTGGGCTCGGCCGCTCCCGCCGGGGTCGTGACCTTGGAGACCTTCCCGACCGGAATCCCCTTGGGGAATTTCTCCAGGGCCAGTCCACTGGTGACGACGGTGTCACCGGGCTTGACGACCGGCGGCGCCAGGTTGGTGGAGTCGATCGTGATGTGCAGCGGCTCGGACCGGCCCTGACCGCCGGCAGAGCCGACGTTACCGCCCGGCAGGCTGACCCCCACGGCGAAGCTGGGATCGGTCAGCAGCCGCACCGTGGAAGTGTGCGCCGTCACCGACAGCACGCTCCCGACCAGGCCGCCGGCTGCCACCACCGGCTGACCGGGGGCGATGCCGCTGACGGTGCCCTTGTTGATCGTCAGCGAGTTGTCGAAGTTGGAGAAGCCCTGGTCGATGACCTGCACCGCCACGGTGGGGATGGAGCCCACGAACGGCAGGTTCATCTCCTGCAGGAGCTGTTGGGCCGCCCGTTCGGAGGCCGAGGAGCTCACCGCCTGGTTCTGCAGGCCGGCTATCTGCTGGCGCAGCTTCTGGTTCTCCGCCTTCAGCGACCCGTAGTCGATGGCCCCGGTGAGGAAGTTCCCGATGGGCGCCAGAGCGGCGTGGGTGGCCCGCTGCAGTGGAGAGAAGGCGTCGGAGACCCCGGAGCGGACCGAGCTCAGCACCCCGCTGCCGTTGCTGCGGGCGTCGATGGTCACCAACGTCAGAGCGGCGAGCACGAGCACCGCCAGGACGTTGCGGGTGCGCGAGGAACGACGGTAGACAGCCACGAAGGCGGTGGACCTCCGGCTCTAGTGAGTCTGGGATGACATCAGTACGCCCTTCAGCACCTCGAACTCCTCCAGGCACTGGCCGCTGCCCACGGCCACGGAGTGCAGCGGGTTGTCGGCGATGACAATGGGCATACCGGTCTCGGACATCAGCCTGGCTCCGAGGCCGTGGAGCAGGGCCCCGCCACCGGTGAGCACGATGCCCTGCTCCATGATGTCGGCGGCCAGCTCGGGAGGGGTCTTGTCCAGGGTCACCTTGACCGCGTCGACGATGGCCGACACCGGCTCCTCGATGGCCTCGCGGATCTCCTCGGTGGTGGTGACTATCGTCTTCGGCAGACCGGTGATCAGGTCCCGGCCGCGGATCTCGGCGTGCAGCTCCTCCTCGAGCGGGCAGGCCGACCCGAGGGCGATCTTGATCTCCTCGGCCGTGCGCTCGCCGAGGGCCAGGCTGTATTCCTTCTTGATGAACTGGATGATGGCCTCGTCCAGTTCGTCGCCGCCGATGCGCACCGACTGGCTCGTGACTATGCCCCCGAGGGAGATGACCGCCACCTCGGTGGTCCCACCCCCGATGTCGACGACCATGTTGCCGGTCGGCTCGTGCACGGGCAGCCCGGCGCCGATGGCGGCGGCCATGGGCTCTTCGATGATGAAGGCCGGCTTGCGGGCCCCGGCCGACTCGGCGGCCTCCTGGACCGCCCGCTGCTCCACCCCGGTGATGCCCGAAGGCACGCAGATGACCATGCGGGGCTTGGCGAACTTGCGGGGGCCGTGCACCCGGCGGATGAAATACGCCAGCATCTTCTCGCAGATGTCGAAGTTGGCGATCACGCCGTCGCGCAGCGGCCGGATGGCCTGGATGTGGCTGGGCGTGCGCCCGATCATCCGCTTGGCTTCCATACCGACCGCCAGGGGACGGTCATCTTTCGTGTTGACCGCCACCACGGAAGGCTCGTTGAGGACGATGCCGCGCCCGCGCACGTAGACAAGGGTGTTGGCGGTACCGAGATCAACGGCCATGTCCCGGCCGAACAAGCCGGTGAAGAGATTGTCCGACACGCGAGGGCTTCCTGTCAGAGAGTGGCGGAGGACGTGCCGAGGCTATCCGGCCCCGGACCCCCCGTCCACCCGCCCAACGGGCGATCCACCACTTCTCCAGTGGCCGCGACTAGCTTTCCGCCGCTCGGGAGCGGGGCCGCTGCGCAGGGCCGGACCGGGCGGCCGCCTGGGCCGCCGGGCCGCACCCGGGGTGGGCGGCCCGGCGGCCGGCGGGAATCAGGCCAGGCCGGGGAAGAAGATCCCGATCTCCCGGGCGGCGGACTCGGCGCTGTCGGAGCCGTGGACCAGGTTCTCGCCCGTGTCGAGGGCCAGATCACCCCTGATGGTGCCGGGTGCGGCGTTGGCCGGGTTGGTGGCACCCATCATGTTGCGCACGATCTGCCAGGTGTCCTCGGGACCCTCGACCACCATGACCATCACCGGGGAGCGGGTGATGAAAGCCAGGAGGTCCTCGTAGAACCCCTTGCCCTCGTGCTCGGCGTAGTGGCGACCCGCCACCTCCCGGTCGAGGGTGCGCAGCTCGGCGGCCACCAGACGGAGGCCCTTGCGCTCCAGACGGGCGATGATCTGGCCGGAGAGACCCCGCTCGACGGCGTCGGGCTTGCAGATAACCAGGGTGCGATTCACGAGGGGGGCAGGCTAGTCCCGCACCCCGGGGACTCGCAGGCGGTCCGGGTGGCCGGAGGGCGCAGTGGACGGCGGCCACGGTGGCGCAGGACCAGCTCGGGTTTCGGGCGGAGAGGCAATCGAGCGGGACCGCCCGGATGCCGCCGGGCCGGCCCAGCGGTCGCTACGCCTCGACGGCCAGGGCCGCCCGGGCCGCCCCCACCACGTAGAGCGACCCGGTGACGAGAACCAGATCCGCGGCGGTGGCGGCCTCCGACGCCGCGGTCAGGGCGTCGGCCACGCTGGCGGCGGTGGTCACGGTCGGCACGCCCAGCGCCCGGGCTGCCGCGGCGACCTCGTCCGGTTCCTGGGTGCGGGGCGAGGGGGCCGGGCAGGCGACGACCATCCGGGCCCGGGAGGCGCCCAGGGCCTGCAGCATCTCCAGCGGCGACTTGCCCTTCAGCATGCCGACCACCAGCACGACCGACCGGTCGGCGCCGAACTCCTCGAGCACCGCGGCGGAGGCCACGGTGGCTCCCTCCAGATTCTTGGCCCCGTCCAGGACGATCAGCGGGTCATGGCCGACTATCTCCAGCCGGCCCGGTGAGGAGACCGTGGCCGCGGCCTCGCGGACCAGCCGGTCGTCGACGGCGGCCCCGAAGAACGCCTCGGCGCCGGCCAGGGCCGCGGCGAAGTTGAACCCCTGGTGGGCCCCGTGGAGGTCGAGCCACACCCCTTCGTAGGTGGCACCCGGGGTGCGGATGCCGAGGGACCGGCCCCCCACGGCCAGCTGGTTGGTGAAGCAGTCCCACTCCCGCCCGGCCAGCCACAGCGCCGCCGGCGACTCCTTCTCGAAGATGGGCAGGAGCTCGGGGTCCCGCTCGGCCAGCACCAGCACCGATCCGGGCTTGATCACGCCGGCCTTCTCCCCCGCCACGTGGGCCCGGGTGGGGCCGAGGAACTCGACGTGGTCCAGACCCACATTGGTGACCACCGCCACCGATGCCGATGCCACGTTGGTGGCGTCCCAGCGCCCTCCCATGCCCACCTCGAGGACCGTGACGTCCACCGGCCGCTCGGCGAACCACACGAACGCCGCCGCGGTCATGATCTCGAACCAGGTGAGGTGCAGATCCGGACCGAGCATCTGCTCGGCGGCGGCCACCTGCTCGAGAACGGACCGGAGCGAGGCGTCGTCGATGGGTTCGCCATCGGTGGCGATCCGCTCGTTGAGCAGGGTCAGGTGCGGGCTGGTGAAGGTGCCGACGCGCAGCCCCTTGGCCGTGAGCAGGGAGGACAGGCACCGGGCCGTGGACGTCTTGCCGTTGGTCCCGGTGACGTGGATCACCGGGACACTGTGCTGCGGGTCGGCCAGAACCGACATCAGGGCCCGCATTCGCGACAGGTCGGGGACCCGCTCGGCCCTCGAGCCGGCCAGCATCCGCTCCATGTTCTGGTGGCCGTCGAGCCACGCCAGGGCGTCGCCCAGGCTGGGGAAACCGCTCAAGAAGCCGGCTACGAGGCCGCCCGCCGGTTGCGGGGCGCAACCCGGGGAACGCCATCGGTGCGGGGCACCAGGGTGGGGGCCACCCGCTCCATAACCACCGACCGGTCGATCACGCACTTGCCGATGTCGCTTCTCGACGGCAGGTCGTACATGACCTCGAGCAGGACCTCCTCCAGGATGGCCCGCAGGCCCCGGGCCCCGGTCCCCCGCAGCAGGGCCTGCTCGGCCACCGCCTCGAGGGCGTCGTCGGAGAAGTCCAACTCCACGTTGTCCAGCTCGAACACCCGCTTGTACTGCTTGATCAGGGCGTTCTTGGGCTCGACCAGGATACGCACCAGGGCCGGGCCGTCCAGGTTGGAGACCGCCCCGATAACCGGCAGGCGGCCCACGAACTCGGGGATCAGCCCGAACTTGAGCAGATCCTCCGGCAGCACCTGGGCCAGCAGGTCGCCCTCGGCCCGCTCCTCGGCCCGGCGGATCTCGGCCCGGAAGCCGATGCCCTGGCGCCCGAGCCTGGAGTCGATCATGCGGTCCAGCCCGGCGAAGGCCCCGCCGCAGATGAACAGGATGTTCGTGGTGTCGATCTGGATGAACTCCTGGTGGGGGTGTTTGCGTCCCCCCTGGGGCGGTACCGAGGCGGTGGTGCCCTCCAGGATCTTCAACAGGGCCTGCTGAACGCCCTCGCCCGACACGTCGCGGGTGATCGAGGGGTTCTCGCTCTTGCGGGCGATCTTGTCGATCTCGTCGATGTAGATGATGCCGGTCTCGGCCTTCTTGACGTCGTAGTCGGCGGCCTGGATCAGCTTGAGCAGGATGTTCTCCACGTCCTCGCCCACGTATCCGGCCTCGGTGAGGGCGGTGGCGTCGGCGATGGCGAACGGGACGTTGAGCATGCGGGCCAGCGTCTGGGCCAGGAACGTCTTGCCGCAGCCGGTCGGGCCGAGCAGCAGGATGTTCGACTTCTGCAGCTCCACCTCGGCGTCGCTGTAGCCGCCCGACTGCACCCGCTTGTAGTGGTTGTAGACGGCTACCGACAGGATCTTCTTGGCCCGCTCCTGGCCGATGACGTAGTCGTTGAGAAAGTTGAAGATCTCCGCCGGCTTGGGCAGCTCGTCGAAGCGGACCTCGGTGCTTTCCGAGAGCTCCTCTTCGATGATGTCGTTGCAGAGATCGATGCACTCATCGCAGATGTAGACCCCGGGGCCCGCGATGAGCTTCTTGACCTGCTTCTGCGATTTCCCGCAGAAGGAGCATTTGACCAGATCGCTCGACTCGCCGAACTTAGCCACGTCCCCCGCTCCCCGCTCAGGCGACGCCCGCGGCCTGCGGGACGAACGCCAACTCTCTCGTGGTGATCACTTCGTCGATGATGCCGTATTCCTGGGCTTCTTCGGCGCTCATGATGAAATCGCGCTCGGTGTCGCGGGCGATGCGCTCCACCTCTTGGTTGGTGTCGACCGCCAGCATCTTGTTGAGCAGGTCCCGCATGCGCAGGATCTCCTTGGCCTGGATCTCGATGTCGGTCGCCTGGCCGGCCGCCCCGCCGTGGGGCTGGTGGATGAGGATCCGGGCGTGGGGCAGGGCGTAGCGCTTGCCCTTGGTCCCGCCGGCCAGGATCACCGCCGCCGCGGACGCCGCCTGCCCGTAGCAGAACGTCGAGATGTCGTTCTTCACGAACTTCATGGTGTCGTAGATCGCGAACAAAGCGGTGATATCGCCGCCGGGCGAGTTGATGTAGATGCTGATGTCCTTGTCCGCGTTCTTGTACTCGAGGTACAGCAGCTGGGCGCAGACGGCGTTGGCGACGTAGTCGTCGATCGGGGTACCGAGGAAGACGATGTTCTCCTCGAGCATCCGGGAAAAAAGGTCATAGCTCTTCTCGCCACGGTTCGTCTGCTCGAAGACGCCCGGGATGTGGTACTGAGCGACAGGGTTGATCATTGTTCTCCGGTCTCCTCATCCTGGGGAACGTCTTCCGCTGAGGCGGATCCACCACCCGCCGGCGACGCTTCGGGCGCCTCAGGGCTTTCTCCGGTGGTGACTTCTTCGGTGGTGGCTTCGTCTTCCGAAGCCGAGTCCTGCTGGTCCAGCTCGAGGAGCG
>JAKAXG010000185.1 GCA_021827225.1 Actinomycetes bacterium
GCAGGCTTGGCAGTGCCCCGGCCGCACCCGGGTTTTTCAGACGGCTGCGAGGATTACGCCGGCCGCCAGGGCTACAGCGGCGGCCACTGATGCGGCGGTGGTGAGCCGCGACGACTGGCGGGGTTCGGCTCTCCACCGGAGCAGCTGCTGGCGGACCAGGGTGTAGGCGCCCAGAGCGGCCAGGAACACGCCGCCCCTCATGACCTGCTCGGAGAGCACAGCCGCGGTGGCCGCTGCTCCCAGCGACACAGACAGCAAGCCCTCCAGGATCTGGGTGGGGACCCGCCGGGCCCCGACGTGGCGATTGGAGGACCACACTCCCAGTCGTGACGACGTCGGCCGCCCGTAACAGCACCCTCCCACGAAACATCCGATCCTGCCGACGGCCATGCCGAACAGCAGCGCCGGGGCGGTCACATCCAGGAACTGGCCGACGGGTAAACCGGCGGCTGCGACCACCGGGGCGCCGACCACAGTCACGCCTGCGACCAGGCCCTGGATGCACCAGCCGTCACGGCGCCGGGCGGCCCGGTGGACGACCACATACCACAGCTTCGCCCCGGCGACCCCGCCGGCCAGCGCGGCCAGCGACACCGCTGACAGATGGCGGAGGTGGACCTCAGCGGCGGCTGCGAGCAGTTGCTGGACGAACAACGCCAAGACGATGCCGGCCACCGCCATGATCCCCCAGAACCCGAACAATGTCCCCGGGGCCGTGATCCATGGCAGGAGCCGGGTCGTGACCGGACCAGGAGGGCAGTCCTTCGCCTGCCATCGCAGCCAGGACCAGCCGGCCCTCCTGACCGGGATAGGAGTGGAGGTGCGCAATCCGCCGGGCCGGCCGCCCGGTAGGGGCTCGAAGAAGGCCTGAGCGCTCAGATCCCACTCGCCGGGCTGGACGTCGACCAGCCTGGTGGTGACGGCAACCGGCCCCGAGCCCCCTACGAGCCCCTCTACCGTCTCTTCGTGGTCGAAGTGGGTGTTGCCCGGCCCCTCCTCGTTGCCCTGCCGGCGACGGCCGGCCACGCGCAGCACCACCCGGTCAGCCGGCCCGGTCTCGGGTGGCACGTCCAGCCAAAACGTGGCCCCGACCGCCTCTGGCGCGACCCGAGCGACATATGCGTCGAAGCCACCCCCGCCGGCGGCTACCTCCGGCGCAGGCTCGGCGCTGACCGACGTTCGATCCCCGAGGGCCGTTTCCGGCGGAGAGGGTGGGCCCCTCAGCGGATCGGAGACGCCAGCGGCCGCTACCGGAGCCGGAGTGGCAGCGGCGGGGGACCTAGGGACGGTGTAGCGGCCGCTGTGAGCCGGCCCGGGGCCGGATCCGGCCTGCTTGCGGTTGGCCCGCTTGGGCCTCTGCGAACCCGACCGAGAGCCCATGTCAGCAGCCTGGCGTCTGTCTGCGATCCATCTCTACACATAGTAGTAGCAACTGTCTACTGCTTGTAGTAGGTGACCCACGGGGCGGTCCGGTCCCGACGAGGGACGGTCCGTCTGCTCTCCGGTCAGATACGGCAGAGGTGGAGCGCCAGCTCCGACAGCTGCGGCCACTGCACCCATGTGAGGGCGGCCGCCAAGGTCAGCACGACCAGGCCCGAGGCGACCGCCCGGTTGGGACGGGCCGGCGGGGCGGGGACGAGCAGGGCCTCGACCCGGGTCACCACCGCGCCGCCGTCCATCCCGAGAGCCGGGCCCGGAGCTGCCTCGAAGGCCATCAGCGCCACCCGTCCGACGGTCTTTGCCACCAGGGGACGGTCGCCGACCGCCCGGACCGCTTCCTCGTCGGCGGCTCGCTCGATCGAGAAACGCAACCGGGAGCACAGGGGACGCAGCAACGGGTTCAGTGCGGCGATATCGGCCGCCCATAGGAGGCGGTGATGGCCGAGTCGCAGGTGGGCCGTCTCATGGGCGAACAGGACCCGGCGTTCCGCCGGGTCGAGGCGACCGAGAAGCCCTGAGGACACCACCACCTGGCCCCGCCGGCCGCCCATGCTGTACGCGAACAGCTCAGGGGCGCGGACCACTGCTACCGGGGCTGCGCCCTTCGCCGGTCTGGCCCGCAGATGGCGCCAGCTGGTGACGAGCGCTCCAATCACCATGGAAAGCAGCGATACGCTCGCCGCGGCGCCCACCCACCACGGCACGTCAGCCGCCGTGCGCTGGCACCAGCCGACGAGGCCCGCTACCGCCGGCAGCCGGGCCGCGAACGCAACCGAGGTCACGCCCAGCGCGATCAACGTGAAGACGGTGGCCGCCAGCGCCATGATGGCCAGACCGACAGACTCGCTCTGCGGTCCCCGCGTGGTGCCCGTCACCGGGTCACGGCTTCGGCCGGTCGCTCTCATGCTCTCAGGGCGGCCGCCGGTCATCGGGCCTCATCGGGACGGCCGCCGACGATCCGCTTCAAGCTCTGGGCTTCGCCCTTGGAAAGCCCGCTCACGAACTGGGCCAGAGCCCCCTCGCTATCGCGTGACCGCCTGAGGTCACTGTGCATCCGGTGTGCCGCCAGCTCGGCTTCGGAGAGCAGCGGCCGGTACACGTAGCCCCGACCCCTGGGCTCCCGACCCACCAGCCCCTTACGCCACAACCGGGTCAAGACGGTCAGGACGGTCGTGTACGCCAAACTGTCATGCAGGGCGCTGCGAACCTCGGCCGGCGACAGAAGTGACTCGGAAGACCACAGGCAGATCAGGACCTCGGATTCGAGCGAACCCATCTCACGTCTCGTGGACACCCCTGCTCTCCTCGCTGACGGCCCTCGAGGCCATGCTACTTGCGACCAGGGAGCAGGCGCCGGGGGACGGCCTCGTCCTCCATGGAAGTGGCGGGCATCCTGCGGTACCGATCAGCAGACCGAGTCGGAGGATTTGGGGTTGCCCAGCCTGAACAGGGCCGCAGGCGGATACCGACCCAGGTGCCGGCCAGGGTCATCGCCCCCACCGGCACCACCGGCCACTGGGGCCCAGCGGTGCCGCTCGGCCCCGGCTCAGGGGAGGAGTCGGCCCGATCCGAGAGGCAGAGCTAGGCCGGCGGCGAGGCCGAGGGCGAGGGTTGCGGCGGCGGCGCTGTAGGCGGCGGTGGCGGACCAGGTCCCGGCGGGGGCGAGGACGGCGGGGTCCTGGTCGGCGGGGGCGGGGAGGAAGGTGGGGGCGATCCAGCGCAGGTAGTAGTAGAGGCTGGCGACGGTGTTGGCGATGGCGAGGACGGCGAGCCAGGTGTAGCGGCCGTCGATGGTGGCGGTGAAGATCTCGAGTTTGGCGATGAAGATGGCGGTGGGGGGTGTGCCGACCAGTCCGAGGAGGCAGACGGCGAAGGCGGCGGCGAGGGCGGGATGGCGGCGGGCCATGCCGCGGTAGTCGGCGAGGGTGGCGGCGCGGGGGAGCTCTGCGACGACGGCGAAAGCCCCCAGGTTGGTGAGGGCATAGGCGGCGAGGTAGTACCACAGGGCCCGCTGCGCCAGGGCTGAGCGGTCGGCGACGGTGACGGCCATGAGCAGGTAGCCGACCTGGCTGATGGTGGAGTAGGCGAGGAGCCGTTTGACCCGGGTCTGGGCGAAGGCGGCCAGGTTGCCGAGGGTCATGGAGGCAGCCGCGGTGATGGCGGCCAGGAGGCCCCAGGCGGCGGTGGCCGGGGGGATGGCGTGGGTGTAGAGGCGCCAGAGGGCGCCGAGGCCGCCGATTTTGGGGATGGTGCTGACGAACGCGGCGGCGGGGGTGGAGGCGCCGTCGACGGCGTCGGGCACCCAGAACTGGGCGGGGACTCCTCCGATCTTGAACAGCAGGCCGGCGGTGACGGCGACGACCCCGAACGCCACGGCGGCGTGGGGGGCGCGGCCGAGCGTGGCGTGGAGGTCGGGGTAGCTGCTGGTGCCGGTGACGCCGACCAGGACGGTGATCCCGGCCAGCATGACGATGCCGAGAACGGCGCCGAGGAGGTAGTACTTGAGGGCGGCTTCGCTGCCGAGGGGGTCTCGGAGCAGGCCGACCAGACCGTAGGAGGGAACGCTGGCCAGCAGGTAGGCGGCGAAGGCGGTGAGCAGGTCGTCGGCGCCGACCAGGGCGATGGCCCCGGCGGAGGCCAAGAGGACCAGCACGTAGAACTCGGTCTCGTGGCGGTCGCCGCGGACCGCCTCGGCCGACAGCCACAGCACGACCAGGGTGGCGCCCAGGATGATGAGGCGCGCCGCGTTGGTGGCGGGGTCGATGGCGTAGCTGCCGTCGAACACCCGCTGCGGGGGGCCGGTCATGGCGGCTGCGGTGGCGGCCAGACCGGCCAGGCAGGCGGCGGCGGCGAGGAGGCGCACCATCCATTGCCGTTGGCGGGGTAGCCAGCTCCCGGCCAGCAGCCCGATCACCGCGGCGGCGACCAGGGCGACCTCGGGGATCAGCGCGGCGGGGTCCTCTTTCACGGCGACGGCTCCAGCGGCTGCAACACCCGGATCATCGGGCGACGAGGGCGACGAGGTGGCGGGCCGCCGGTTCGATGACGTCGAGCAGCCAGCGGGGGGCGATCCCGATGGCCGCGGAGGCGACCAGCAGCGGTATGACGGCGACGGCTTCGGTGAGGCTGAGCTCGGCGAAGCGGCCGCCGTGGGGGAGGCGGAGCGGTCCGACCAGCATCTGTTGGAGGGCTCGCAGGAACAGCGCCGCGGTGATGACGATGGCGGCGACGGCGAGGGCGGTGGCCGCTATCTGGGAGGCCAGGCTGCCGGCGAAGATCTGGAACTCGGCGACGAACCCGGAGAAGCCGGGGATGCCGATGGACGCGAAGGCGGCGACGGCGGTGATCCCGGCGAACGCCGGGGCGGGGCCGGCCAGGCCCGAGTGGGCGTCGATCTGGTAGCTGCCGGTGCGTTCCCACAGCACCCCGGTGAGGAGGAACAGGGCGCCGGTGATGAGACCGTGGGAGACCATCTGGGTGACCGCCCCGGTGACGGCGAGGGAGCGGGCCTGGGTGTCGGTGCCGGCCAGGACGCCCGCCGCGCCGACACCGAGGATGACCAGGCCCATGTGGTTGACGCTGGTGTAGGCGATCATCCGTTTGAGGTTGGGCTGGGCCAGGGCGACGAGCGCCCCGTAGACGGCGGAGACGGCGCCGACGACGATGAGCACCAGGGCGTAGTGGCGCCAGGCGCCGGGCAGCAGCGGCATGGCGATGCGGACGAAGCCGTAGGTGCCGAGCTTGAGCAGGACCCCGGCCAGGATGGCCGAGCCCGCCGCGGGGGCGTCGGTGTGGGCGGGCGGCAGCCAGGTGTGGAAAGGCACGGTCGGGGTTTTGATGGCCAGGCCGACACCGATGGCGAGGAGCACCAGCCCGGCGTAGAGGCCCCGCCCGGCCAGGGGGTCGGCTCGGGTGAGAGCGGCGATGTCGAAGGTGTGGGGGGTGGCGGCCAGGTACAGGCCGATGAAACCGAGTAGCAGGGCCAGGGAGCCGACGAAGGTGTAGAGGAAGAACTTGAGAGCGGCGGCCCGGGCCCGTTCGCCGTGCCCCCAGCCGGCGATCACGAAGTACATCCCGACGATCGACAGGTCGAAGTACACGAAGAACAGGATCAAATCAAGAGCGACGAACACCCCGATGCACACTGTTTCCAGGCCGAGGAACAGCGCGGCGTAGGCCCGGGGACGGCGGGCCTGGCCGAGCGAGTAGACAGCGCAGGCCAGGAACAGCGCCGCGGTGAGGGCGACCAATGGCAGGGACAGGCCGTCGACACCGACGTGGTAGCCGACCCCCGCAGAGGGTATCCATGGCAGGTTCTCCTGGTATTGCAGGCCGCCGCCGGAGCGGTACCCGACCCACAGGACGACCACCAGGGCCAGCTCGACCGTCGAGGCGGCCACCCACAGTCTGGAAAAAAGGCGGGCCGGGGTGCGCCGGGGCAGGACTGTCAGAATGGCGGCCGCCACGGCCGGCCAGAAAGTCACCAGGCTCAGCACGCGCTCAACGCACCCACACGAGCACGGCGACGAGCACACCGATTGCGACGAGGGCCTGGGCGTAGTACTGGTGCAGCTGACCGGTCTGGGGGCGCCGGGCCAACCGGCCCAACCGGCGGGCGCCGGCCGCGACCGCCCCGACCACGTTGTCCACGCCGACCTCGCCGGTCCGCGCCGCCAGGCGGCCCGTGGCGAAGCCTGTCCTGGCAATGCCGGTGACCGCCCCGTCGATCACCACGTCGTCGAAGCGGGCCAGCCACCGGGCGGCTCGTAGCACCGGAGCGGAGACCACCCGGCGGGCCGCGCCCTCCAGCCCGAGCCAGCCGGCCAGGGCCGCGCTCAGCGGCGCCGGCACCGTGACGCCCCGGCCGGCGTAGAGCCAGGTGAGCCCGGCCGCGGCCAGCGCCAGCCCGGCAGACAGCCCCAGCGCCCAGCCCGCCGGGGTCGGCTCACCGGCTGCGCCCACCACCCCGGCGCCCCAGCCGGCCACCGCCGGCAGGGCCCACACCCCGAACCCGACGGCGACCCCGGCCAGCGGGACCAGCGGGACGGCCATGGACCGGCCGACCCGTCTGGTACCCGGGCGTTCGGTGTCGTAGCCGGCTTCGATATCTGGGGGGACCGCCATCCACACCAGCCGGGCGGCACGGACGCTGTAGACCGCCGAGATGACCGCGCCGGCCAGGCCGGTGACATACAGGGCCGGGCTGCGGGCCAGGGCGGCGGCCAGCAGCGCGTCCTTGGTGGCCCACAGCGACAGCGGGGCCAGGCCGGCCAGGGCCAGCGCCCCGGCCGTGAAGGTGACCCCGACTATCCGGTAGCGCCGGGCTGCGCCGCGCAACGCCGCCAACTGCTTGGTGCCCAGCGCCGCCAGCCACGCCCCGGCGGCGAGGAACAGCAGGCTCTTGACCGCGGCGTGAGCGACCAGCTGGGCGGCGCCGGCGGCCACCCCGCCGCTGCCGGCGGCCACGAACATGAAGCCGATCTGGGCGCACGTCGACGCCGCCAGCAGCTGCTTGAGGTCGGACTGGGCGACCGCCACCAGCCCGAGCGCCACCGCGGTGGCGGCGCCTATCCAGGCCACGGTCGGCTGCCCCCACCCCGACGCCGCCAGCAGCGGGTGCAGGCGCAGCAGCAGGTAGGCGCCGGCGGCCACCATCGTGGCGGAGTGCAACAGGGCGGACACCGGGCTCGGACCGGCCATGGCCCGCGACAGCCAGAAGCTGGCCGGCAGCTGCGCCGACTTGCCGACCGCGGCGGCGATCACCCCGGCGGTGGCCACCGCCAGCCACGGCGAACCGAGCCGGGGCAGGACGGCCAGGCGCAGCGAGCCGGCGCCGTCGGCCACCGCCGCCCCGGCGGCCAGGTACAGGCCGATGTCACCGGCCCGGGTGGTCACGAACGCCACGGTCCCCGCTTCGACCCGGTGCCGGTCGGTCCACCAGAAGCCGATGAGAGCCCAGCTGCACGCCCCCATCACCTCCCACCCCATCAAGAGCAGGGCCAGGCCGGTGGCGGTCACGGTTACGAGCATGGCCCCGGCGAAGACCAGCATCACCCCGAAGAACCTGCCCCGGGCCTCGCCGGGACCGATGTCGGCTGCGGCGAAGACCAGCACCGCGGCGGTGACCGCGGCGACGGTGAGCACCACCACCGCGGACAGCCCGTCGACCGCGGCGCCGGCCGCGACACCGCCGAACAGCGGAGCGCTGGCCGCCGGGCGCGAAGCGGCGGCGGCGCAGGCCAGGCCCAGAGTGGCGGCGGCTGCGGCCAGTGCCACCGGTGCTGCGACCCGTCCGGTCCGCCGGCCGCCAACGGCCAGGACGGCACCGGTACCGAGGGGTACGCCGAGCAGCGCCCACACCAGTAGCGGGTGGTGCGGGCTCAATCTTTCAGCTCCGCGGCCATG
>JAKAXG010000186.1 GCA_021827225.1 Actinomycetes bacterium
CCAGGCCGTCGAAGGTGGCGCCGAGGGGGTACGGCTCGCCGGGGGAGAGGGGTGAGGGATGCAACGGGAACAAGCTAACGGCTCAGCCCCACCAGAATGACGCCGCCAGCATGCAGTACAGGGCGATCAGCGCCACCCCCTCGATCCAGGTGTACTCGCCGTCGTAGATCACCACCGTGACCACGACCGCCGAGATGGCCATGGCCGCCACCAGCAGGGGCGGGAACACCAGGGTCAGCTGGGTGGGACCGACCACCGTGCTCAGCAGCACCAGCAGCGGGGTCAGGAGCAGGGCGACCTGCAGTGGGCTGTTGAGGGTGGTGCTGATGGCGTACTCGGGCTTGGCCTTCAGAGCGAAGCGGATCCCGACCGCATGCTCCACCGCGTTGGATGCGATGGCCACGACCACCAGACCGGTGAAGGTCTGCGACAGGCCCAGGGTGCGCGTCGCCGATTCCAGGGGACCGACGAACCAGTCGGCGGCCACCGCCGCCCCGGCGCTCCCCAGGGCCAGCAGCGCCACCGACAGCCGCAACGGCCACGCCCCCTCCTCCGGGCCTGCGGGGGCCCCGTCGAAGCCCGGCTCGCCCGATCCGGGTGAGTCGGCGTCGCGCCGGCGCAGGTGGTAGGGCACGCTGAAGGCGTAGACGATCAGCAGGATGACCGCGCAGTCGTCCGAGAGGGTCCCGGCGTGGGCGGCCGCCGGGGTTCCCAGCTTGGAGGCCAGGGTGGGCACCAGCATGGCGGCCACCACCAGCAGCAGCAGCGACCCGTTGAGCCGGGGCGCCTCGGGCTCGAAGCGCTGGGTTCCGTGGCGCACGCCGCCCGCCACGAACGCCATGCCCAGCACCAGGACCGCGTTGCCGAGCACCGACCCCACCAGCGCCGACTGGACCACCTCGGTGAGGCCCGATGAGAGGGCGAAGATGCCCACGAACAGCTCGGGCAGGTTGCCGAGGGTCGACTGCAGCAGGCCGGTCGGCCCGGGGCCCAGACGCTCACCCACCTGGTCGATGGCCTGGCCGACCAGGGCGGCCATGGCGGCCAGATCCAGGCCGGCCACGGCGAAGCGGGCCACCGGGTCGGCCGACAGGACCACCAGCACCGCGCTGGCGGCGGTGAGGACCACCGCCAGCGCGATGGTCACCCGGTGCCCCAGCCGCAGGTGCTGCAGGAGGCCCCCTCCCGGGGGGGCGGGCGGTTCCTCCGGCGCCACCCCGGGGGGCGGCGCCTCAGCGGGCCGGAAGGTACACCTCGCCCCCGGAGCGGCGGAACTCCTCGGACTTCTGGCGCAAGCCGATCTCCACCTCCTCCGCCTCGGCGGCGGTCCGGCGGATGTCCTGGCTGATCCGCATGGAACAGAACTTAGGCCCGCACATGGAGCAGAAGTGCGCCGTTTTGGCCGGGGTGGCCGGAAGGGTCTCGTCGTGGTACGCCCGGGCCGTCTCGGGGTCCAGCGACAGCTCGAACTGGTCCTCCCAGCGGAACTCGAAGCGGGCCTTGGACAGGGCGTCGTCCCACGCCCGGGCCCCGGGATGGCCCTTGGCCAGGTCGGCGGCGTGGGCCGCGATCCGGTAGGCGATGACACCGGCCTTCACGTCGTCGCGATTGGGCAACCCGAGGTGCTCCTTGGGGGTGACGTAGCACAGCATGGCCGTGCCGGCCCAGCCGATCATGGCCGCCCCGATGGCCGAGGTGATGTGGTCGTAGCCCGGGGCCACGTCGGTCGTCAGGGGCCCGAGGGTGTAGAAGGGGGCGTCGTGGCAGTACTCCTTCTGGAGGCGCATGTTCTCCTGGATCAGGTGCATGGGCACATGTCCCGGACCCTCGATCATCACCTGCACGTCGTGGCGCCACGCCACCTCGGTCAGCTCCCCGAGGGTGCGCAGCTCTCCCAGCTGGGCCTCGTCGTTGGCGTCGGCGACCGAGCCGGGGCGCAGGCCGTCCCCGAGGGAGAACGCCACGTCATAAGAGGCCAGGATCTGGCACAGCTCCTCGAAGTTCGTGTATAGAAAGTTCTCCTCGTGGTGGGCCAGGCACCACGCCGCCATGATGGATCCGCCCCGGCTGACGATGCCGGTGACCCGCCTGGCGCTGAGGGGCACGTAGCGCAGGAGCACCCCGGCGTGGACGGTCATGTAGTCCACGCCCTGTTCGGCCTGCTCGATGACCGTGTCTCGGTAGACCTCCCACGACAGCCGCTCGGCCACCCCGTCCACCTTCTCGAGGGCCTGGTAGATCGGGACGGTGCCGATGGGCACCGCCGAGTTGCGCAGGATCCATCCCCGGGTGGTGTGGATGTCGCGGCCGGTGGAGAGGTCCATGACGGTGTCCGCCCCCCACCGGGTGGCCCACTGCAGCTTCTCCACCTCCTCGTCCACCGAGGACGTGACCGCCGAGTTGCCGATGTTGGCGTTGATCTTGACTGCGAAGCGCGATCCGATCAGCATCGGCTCCGACTCGGCGTGGTTGATGTTGGCCGGCAGGATGGCCCGCCCGGCGGCCAGCTCCTGGCGCACGACCTCGGGGTCCATGCCCTCCCGGATGGCGGCGAACTCCATCTCCGGGGTGACGATCCCCTGCCGGGCGTAGTGCATCTGGGTAACGCGCCGACCGGGCCGGGCCCGCCGGGGCCGCCGGGATTCGGAGGGGTGCTGCGGGTAGCGCTCCCCGCCCCGGGCGGCGGCCCGGCCGTCGTCGCGGGCGGATGCGGCCCGGCCGTCGTAGAACTCGGTGTCGGCCCGCTCCTCTATCCAGGCCTCCCGCACCGGCGCCAGACCGGCCCGGACATCGCCGCCGGGTCCCGAGGTGTCGTACAGGCGGACCGGCGGGTTGGGGGTGCCGTCAGGGGAGTCCTCTAGACGGATCTCCTGGAACGGGACCCGGATGTCGGGGCGCGACCCCACCACCTGGACCTTCGTGCGCCTGGCCTGGACCATTTCGTTTCCTCCCTCCACCGGCATTACCCGGATCAGGTTCTACGGTCGGGGCCGCTCGGCGTGAGCCGCAGACCCCCTCTCAGCCCGGTCCCTCCGGGCTCCCGCGTTCGGCTCCCACCATACCCCCGGGCTGTTGCCGGCCAGATCCGACTACACTCTGGCGAGGCAATCGCCGGGCGGCGTGGCCGAGTGGTTTAGGCAAGGGCCTGCAAAGCCCTGTACAGCGGTTCGATTCCGCTCGCCGCCTCCATAGCTCCTGACTGGTACAACGCCTGGTCAGGGGCCCTTTTCGGTTTGACCGGTAGACACCGGGACCGACCGAGATTGACCCTTGAAAACCCCTGGTTCTACCCCTCGTGCTCCCCGCAAGCTCCCTACGGCATCAGGAGGTTCATCCAGATGGGTTTCATCGAGAACGCAACGGCCGGCACCGGGCCCGCTACCGCGACCCGCTCGGCGACCAGAGATGCAAGACCTTCACCAGGCGGGCCGACGCCGAACGGTTCGTCAAGGAGATGGACGTCGCCGTCGAGAGGGGATCCTGATTGGATCCCCGGGACGCGGACATCGAGGATGCCGACATCGAGTCTGTGCGCCTGGACCCGGAACTGAAGCAGGAGCTGATCGTGCGAGCGGCCGAGGAGCACATCAGCGTCTCAGAGGCCATCCGGCGAGCAGTCCGCCAGTACCTCCACGCGAGCTGACGAACCGCACGTTGCGCGCTCGGAGCGATCTCGTCCGTGCCGCGATCTCCAGACGCGCGACCGCCGATTCGGCGGGTGTCAAGTGCTTGTTGGTCGGGGACTTGCCGGGCGCCGTTCGGCGCTTCTTGTCCTACCCCCTGTGCTACCACCTGCATGTGGCTCAGCGTGACAAGCGGTCCGTGTCGTTCCCGCCCGAACTGGCCAAGGCGATCGACGAAGCAGCGGCCGCCTCGGGCAGCTCGTTCAGAGCGTGGATCGCCGAGACGGCGTCGCACCGTCTTCGTCTGGAGGCCGGGCGACGAGGCGTTGCCGAGTGGGAAGCTGAACACGGACCGCTGTCGGAACGTGAGCTGGCCGAAGGGCTGGCCTGCGCTCGGGAGCTGCTGGGTCGCGCCCCCTCGCAGCGGTCTGCCTAGTGCCCGGCGCCACCTACGACAGAGGGGCCCTGATCGGCGGAGATCGCAATGACCGTCGCATGTGGGCCCTTCACGCCGGCTTCATCGCCGAGGAGTGGTGCCGACCGTGCCCGCGCCGGTGGTCGCCGAGGCGTGGCGGGGAGGCTCTCGCCAAGCGAGCCTGGCCCGCATGCTGGCCGGCTGTGACGTCGAGGCGATGACCGCCGAGCAGGCCCGCCAGGTCGGTGTGCTCGCCGGCCGGGCCGATCACGACGACGTCGTGGACGCAGCCGTCGTCGAAGGCGCGGCCCGACGCAACGATGAGGTCATCGTCACCTCGAACGAGACCCACATCCGGAAGCTCCTCGACGCCACAGGCAATCGAGTCCGCATCGAGGCCGTCTGACGATCTGCGCCGCCCGCATCGGAGCCCACGACGGTGGGGGAGCGAGCCGTACGCCGAATCGCGCGCACTGGTGGTCGCCTCCGGCGTCGTCGTTACGTGCGCCTCGAGCTGGCTTCCGTGGGGCCTGCGGCAGGTGCCTGGTCCGAGCACTAATGGCCCGCGCTTCCTTCTGACCGGACGGTGACCTTGTAGCAAATATTTTGCTTGGACATACTCGGCCTCCACGGGAACCTTCGATCTGCGATATCTGGCAGGACATTCTCGGTCTCAATCGGGACAGAGTCTCTCAACCACGTTGACTGGATACGCGCCGAAATGTCTCCATGCCTCTCGGCAGGTATGACGGTTCAGCCGTGGAGCCGGTCAGCTGGATAAAGGGTGTAGTCTGTGGTCAGTCCACTCCGGACCTAGAGCTTTCGCTTATCGGGAGCAGATCGGGGGTTCCCCATGGGAGCTCCGAATACATCCATCGAGACGTCAGACGGTCGAACTCCGCTCGATGTCCATCATGATGGGCAGCCCTCGGCCTTGGCTGCGGACCCGTTGACCGATATTGGGGCGGTCGTGGCGGCCTTGAAGCAAAGAGACGTGTTGTCGGCTGAGAGCGCGGCTCAGGTGCTGGAAGGCCGCGGCGCGTTCTTCGACGAGTTCCGAGCGATTTGCCAGGGCGTGGTGCGTCCGGCGATGGAAGCCGTCCTGGATCGCTTGCGCATGGAGGGTGGTGACGGGCTGATCGAGGAACACCCAGGCGGTGAGCCCAGGGTTTCTACTCCCCGGCTGACGCTCTGGATGTCGTTGCAGGGTCCGATAGAGGGTGCGCCGCGCCAGGACCGCAATCCCTACCTCCAACTCGACGCCGATGTCGTCGACCGGGTCATCCGCTTGACCGAGGGCGACAGTTGGCGCGGCGGGGGAGCAGGGCACAGCGGCTCCGCCGGGACCTGGAAGCCCGCCGATGTCACCGACGCCCTCGTCATCCGTGAACTGGCCGACATCGTGCGCCGCTCAGCCCGTATCTCTACCGCCTGACTCACAGGCCGACCGGTCCCTACCCGAAAACGGACCAGAACGCCCTTTAGCTCGAGGTAGGAGGTAGGTACCGGCCCGCGGCATTGCATAATGCCGACCATTGGGCGGGGCGGTGAGTCGCGCACAATATCGAAGTCGATTGTGAGTCCACTTCACAGAAACGGACTGCCGAAATGAGACGCCAACTGATATCCCGACGACTATCCATGAAAGGACCAAGGAGTCGGTCGCGGCGGGCCGGAAAAGGGCAGGCCTGGCTGATCTTCGACGCGGGCGGTGAACTGTTCAAGTACCAGTGCTACTGGATGGGGGGACACTGCGACGACCACCTCATCGAGCACGGCCAAGCAGTGACCGACGTCGATGCGGTGGCATGGGGTGCGGCGAGGACACCACGATCCCGTATCCGCATGCCCAACCATGTCACCTACTGGGCCGGCTTCGGCCCCCGCCCGAACGGGTTCTCCCGCTCGTGGCAGCCGCCGAAGGAGACGGCCAACCCTGTCGACTCAGCGGTCCCCGTTCGGGCCGCAATCTGAAGGTGCCTCCATTCGCGGGGGCGCCTACCGCCCCTCGGCGGATTGGGACTTTGTGCTCTGTACGGGCACGTAGACGACGCCTCACGCTCTAAGCGTGCGGACAAGTAGCTATGAGGGTGGCTGGCCGTCGGCTCGACCGGTGGCCCGAAGCGGCTGGTGGGGACGCGGTCGGCGCACCGTCGCCAGCAGGTCTATGCGACTGGCCCGCAGGCGGACGGGCCGGCTCACCAGCTGACCGCTAGATGACCGGCCCGGGGCCGCGCACGTTCGTGGCCTCCGAGTCGTTGCGCCAAGATCGGAGGGTGTCATGTTCGTCGTTGTCGGCCTGATCATCTTGATCGCCGCAGTGGTCGTCGGCGTGGCGGGGGTGTTCAACAACCTCGGCAGCGAGCACACCCTGATCCACGGCTTCTCCGTCTTCGGCTACCACGTAACCAGTTCTACCGGCGCGCTGTTCCTCTACGGCATCGTGGTCGGGGCGGCCGCCATACTCGGGCTGGGCCTGCTGCTCGCCAGTGCGCGCCGGACCTCACGGCGTGGCCGCGCCGCACGCCACGAACTGAAAAAGCCCAGCGGACAGACCAGCGGCAGCCAAGAACAAGACCTGATCAGCCAGCGGGAGAGTGCCCGGGCCGAGACCGCCCGTTCGGAGACGGCCCGCGCGGACGAAACAGTCCGCTCTGAGACGGCCCGCGCGGACGAGACAGCCCGGTCGCAGATGGCCCGCGCCGATGAGACAGCCCGGGCGCAGACGGCCCGCGCAGACGAGGCGACCCGATCAGAGACCGCCCGTGCAGATGAAGCGGCCCGGGCGCAGATGGCCCGCGCCGACGACAAAGTGGCCCGCGCAGATGAAAAGGCCCGATCAGAGAGAGCCCGTGCAGATGAGACGGCCCGCTCAGAGACGGCTCGCGCAGAGGAGACATCCCGGGCGCAGACCGCCCGCGCGGACGAGGCCCCCCGCGCCCAGCAGAACAGCCCGTCCCACGGGCACCACGATCCAAACCAGCAGGGATAACAGTCCCTTCAAGCCCGATCTCCAGAACAGCCACGCAGAAGTACTTGTCCGGGGAGTTCGGCGAGGGCCGCATGAACGGCGTCCTGTTCTGGGACAGCGAGGGCGGAGAAAGCCCGAGTGAGCGTCCCTGCGCTCCGCGGATCGCGGATGGGGCGAGCGAGCCCGCCGATGTCGCCGTGATCGCCTCCATCTACCGTCGGCCGGCCGGTGACGGAGTCCTTCGGCGGTGGCGGCGCCGCCACTGAGATCGTCCTGGCCCGCCCACGCCCGGAAGCCGCCGGGTTCGCGGCGGTGATCGACCCCATCCTGCGGGCTACAGCAGCGGAACGGGTCGTGGCCGCGGTTGCCCGCTACGACGAGCCCCGGTCACCTCAGTGGCTCCGGTTGGGGGTGGAATGGCCCGACGGCAGCCGAGAGGAGACGGCACCGGTAATGAGGAGACCTGGTCTAGGCGCTGGAGCGGGCATCGAGCCAGCCGGGTCGAAGTCATCCGGTTGACTTCCCAGCCTGGCGACCGGCTGTCAGCCAAGGCCGACGCCAAGGGCCGGCTCATCAGCCTCGAGCGGTCCCTCGCCGGGATTTACCTAGCCGAAGCGCCCGTCGCCCGCCTGGGCCGGGCGGACACCCAGATCTGCTTCTGGCCCGACCTGTGCACCTTCCTCGAGCCCGAGAGTGCGGAGACCCGCTTGGCCCGGCTGCAGGGGGCAGGGGTCACCGTCTGTGCCGCCTACGGGATCGGCAGGCCCTGACCGTCCGCTCACAGCTACGAACCGCCGGTGACGTGGGCCGGTGCATGGCGGCCCCCGGAAAGG
>JAKAXG010000187.1 GCA_021827225.1 Actinomycetes bacterium
GATGGCGACCGTCATCATGTACATCAACGCCGTGTTCGGCCTGCTCGACGGGCAGCTGTTCGCAGTGCCCATCGGAACGGTGCTCGTCCTGGGCCAGGCGGCGGCCGGCCTGGGCGTGGCCAACGAGAAGAAGTGGGGCTACTGGCTGGGCGTGGTCCTCGTGGCCCTGTTCATCGCCTTCATGGTGCTCAACTTCAGCTTCGTGTGGATCCTCAACCTGATCTTCTACGGGGCCCTGCTGGCCCTCCTGCTCCACCCTCAGAGCCGGGACTACCGCAAGACCTGGTTCAAGTAGGGACTTTGGGAAAAAGGGTGGCCCCTGGCGTAGCCTGCCCGTCATGACCACCACGATCGACGGCATTGCCGGGCTCAAGAAGCACGTAGGCGAACACCTCGGCTACAGCGAGTGGCACCAGGTGACCCAGGAGCAGGTCAACCTGTTCGCCGACGCGACCGGCGACCACCAGTGGATCCACGTGGACGTGGAGCGGGCCAAGGCCGGCCCGTTCGGTGCGCCGATCGCCCACGGATACCTCACCCTGTCCCTCGGCCCCACCCTCATCTCCGAGGCGTTCCAGGTGACGGGCATCTCCATGGGGGTCAACTACGGGCTGAACAAGCTGCGCTTCCCCTCGCCGGTGCCGGTGGGCTCCAAGGTCCGGGCCGGCATCGAGCTGGCCGGCGTGGAGGACGTCGCCGGCGGCGCCCAGGTGCAGTTGAACGTCACCTTCGAGATCGAGGGCGGAAGCAAGCCGGTGTGCGTCGCCGAAGTGCTCTTCCGCTACTACTCCTGAGCCTGCCGGAGGGGGAGGAGAAGGTCCGCGCCGTGCGGACCATGTTCGACACGATCGCGCCGCGCTACGACCTGGTGAACCGGGTGATGACGTTCGGTCTCGACCGGCTGTGGCGCAAGAGGGCGGTGACGTCACTGGATCTCGGTCCGGGATCGACGGTGCTGGACCTGGCCTGCGGGACCGGGGATCTCTGCCGCGACCTGGCGGCCGCCGGGCACTCCCCCGTGGGCGCCGACCTGTCGTTCGGGATGCTGGCCCACGCCCGGACCGACGCCCCGCTCCTGCAGGGCGACGCCCTCGACCTGCCCTTCCCGAGCGGCGCCCTGGACGGGGCGGTCAGCGGGTTCGCCCTGCGCAACTTCGTGTCCCTGCCGCCGGTGTTCGCCGAGCTGGCCCGGGTGATCCGCCCGGGCGGGCGGGTGGCCCTGCTCGACGTGTCCACCCCGGCCAACCCCCTGCTGCGCAGCGGCCACGCCGTGTACTTCGGGCACGTGGTGCCCCGCATCGGCGGCCTCCTCTCCGACCAGGACGCCTACCGCTACCTGCCGAAGTCGGTGGCCTACCTGCCTCCCGGCGACGGCATGCTGGACATGCTCGGCGAGGCCGGCTTCGGAGCGGTCCGCCGGCGGATCCTCTCGGGGGGCATCACCCAGCTGATCACCGCCACCCGGCGGGTGGCGCCGTGAGCGCGCCCCGCCTGCGGGCCACGACCGTCGCCCTCCCCGATCCGCCGGACCTGCTGGCCCAGGCCGGCGACGACGGCTGGCTGTTCCGGGCCGAGCACGCCGGCCTGGCCGGACAGGGCGTGGCGCTGCGCATCGACCTGCCCGAGGGGGTCGGCGACCGGGCCGGCACCGCCCGGGTACAGGAGGTGCTGGCCTCCATCCCGACCGAGGACCCGCTGGGACTTCCGGGGACCGGCCCGGTGGCCGTCGGCGCCCTGCCGTTCGACCCCACCGCTCCCGGCCACCTGGTGGTGCCCCGCCGGCTGTTCGGACGGTCCGGCGACACCGGCTGGGTCACCACCGTCGAGCCGCTCGACGCCCAACCCGAACCGGTGGTCCTCGGACCCTCCGGGGTGGACGGCGACGACCGTGCCCCCCAGCCCCCCGACCGCTTCACCCTGGTGCCCACCATGACCCACGACGAGTGGCGGGAGCTGATCGCCGACGCCGTGGAGGTGCTGGCTCGGGGAGACCTCCGCAAGGTCGTCCTGGCCCGACGGATCGATATCGGCGCCAACCGGCCGTTCGTGGTCTCCGACGTCCTCGAGCGGCTCATCGCCCTGTACCCGTCGTGCATGGTGTACTCGATCGAGGGCTTTCTCGGTGCCAGCCCCGAGCTGCTCGTCAGCCGCTACGGCTCCGACGTGGACAGCCATCCCCTGGCCGGGACCGTCGCCCGTAGCGGCGACGTGCACGGCGACGAGACGCTGGTGGCCCGGCTGATGGACTCCCCCAAGGCCCGCCACGAGCACCGGGTGGTGGTCGAGGCCATCGCCGAGGTCCTGAGGCCGCTCTGCGCCCGGCTGGACGTGCCCGACCGGCCGTCGGTCCTCGGCCTGCGCAACGTGTCCCACCTGGCCACCCTCATCCGGGGCCGGCTGGCCGCCGGATCCCCGGCGCCGTCCGCGCTGGAGCTGGTGGGGCGCATCCATCCCACCCCGGCGGTGGGCGGAACCCCGACCGACGCCGCCCTGCGCTACCTGCAGAAGGTGGAGGGCTTCGACCGGGGCCGCTACGCCGGCCCGGTCGGCTGGGTCGACAGCCGGGGCGACGGATGCTTCGCCCTCGGGATCCGCTGCGCCGAGGTCGAAGGCTCCGAAGCCCGGATCTACGCCGGCAACGGCATCGTGGCCGGCTCCGACCCCGGCGAGGAGCTGGCCGAGACCCAGCTCAAGCTGCAGGCCCTGCTCGCCGCCCTGGTGCGGCCCTGACCCGGGACCGCGCCGACTAGAGCGGCGCCAGGCCGGCGGCTACCGCGGCGTTGAGCCGTTCGTGGATCTCGACGTTGGCCCGGCGCTGCGACGGCACCACCGCCACCCGCACGCCGGGCTCGGCCGCCCGCGACAGGAAGCGGTCCAGATCCTCGCGCCCCGCCACCCGGGCGGCCTCCACGCCGTAGGAGCCGGCCAGGGCCACCAGGTCGGTGCCGTGCGGGGTGCCCCAGTACCGCTCGAAGCGGTCCGGCTCCAGAGCCGAAGCCTGGGGGAGGAACGAGAAGATCCCCCCGCCGTCGTTGTCGACCACGACCAGGCTGAGGGCGACCGGGCGGCGCCCGGCCCACAGCAGGGAGGAGGCGTCGTAGAGGAAGGCCAGGTCCCCTATCAGCGTCACCGTCGGGCCGCCGCCCAGCGCCACCCCTATCGACGTGGATATGACGCCGTCGATGCCGTTGGCGCCCCGGTTGGACAGGACCCGGGCACCCCCGCGGGGACGGCCGAACCACTCGACGTCGCGGACCGGCATGGACGACGACAGCACCAGCTGGCCGTCGGCGGGCACCGCCTCCATGCACGCCCGGGCGACCGCCGGCTCGGACATCTCGAACGGTCCCCCCCGGCCCAGCTGCTCGTCCAGGACGGCCTGGGCGGCAGCCTCCGCCCGGGTCCAGCGCTCCGCCCAGGCGGTCGGCTGCCGGGACGGGGCCAGCTTCGCGGCCACACCGGCGGCCAGGCTCTCCGCCCCGCCGGCCAGGACCAGGGAGGCCCGCCGGTCGGGATCGATCCAGCGGCCCCTCCGGTCGAGGATGATCTGGGGGACGTCGGGGGGCAGCGCCGCCAGCCACTGGCCCATGACCTTCGACGCCCACGGCGCCCCCACCCGCAGGACCACCTCGGGGATCCACCCCGACACCGGCGCCGCCCGCAGGAGCACGTCGGCGGATGCAACTACCAGTCGCTCAGGCAGTCGCAGCCCGCTGCGGGGGTCGGCGAGCAGCGGCCAACCCAGCCGGGCGGCCAGGTCGAGCAGCGCCGACGGCTCGCCGGCACCCTCGCCGGCCACGATCAGGCCCCGCCCGCCGGCGGCGGCCACCACGGTGGCCAGTACCTCCTCGAGCACGGTCGGGTCCGCTTCCGGCCGCCCGGGGCTCACCCGGTGCCACGGTCGACCGTCGGGGCGGGCGGCCGGCCACTCGACCGAGGCGGCGTCGCCGAGCAGCGGCTCCCGGAACGGCAGGTTGAGCTGTACCGGTCCCGGGCTGCCCAGCCGGCCCAAGGCCTCGGCTACCGAGCGCGCCGCCAGGGAGCGCCAGCCGCCCGACGAGGCCAGGTCGGCCACCCCCGGGTCGGCGGCCCACCGGACGGCGCCGATGAAGAGGTTGGCCTGCTCCACCGTCTGGGGAGCCCCGACATGGTGCAGCTCCGGGGGCCGGTCGGTGGTCACCGCGATGAGGGGGACGGCGGCCTGCGACGCCTCCACGATCGAGGGGTGCAACTCGACCGACGCCGTGCCGCTCGTGGTCACCACCACCGCCGGCCGGCCGGTGGCCACACCCAGGCCCAGCCCGGTGAAGCCGGCGGAACGCTCGTCGAGCACCACGTGCACCCGGATCCGGGCTTCGTCCTCCAGCGCCGCCACCATCGGCGTCGACCGGGAGCCGGGGGCCACGACGGCATCGGTGACCCCGGCTCGGGCCCACTCGTCGCACACCACGGCGCAGAAGGCGGCTTGGACATCGGACGGGCGGGTCATGCCAGGATCCTCCGGTGACTGATGAACCCCCGCTTCACTACGAGACCCGCGGCGCCGGCGCTCGGCTGATGCTGCTGCACGGTTTCACCCAGTCGGGTCGGGCCTGGGGGCCGGCCGGCGACGCCCTCGCCGATCGCTACCAGGTGGTGGCCCTCGACGCCCCCGGTCACGGCCGGTCGGCCGGCGTGGCGGCCGGCCTGGCCGACGGGGCGGACCTGATGGCGGCCACCGCCCGGGCCGCCGGCGGGCCCGGAGCGTGGCTCGGCTACTCCATGGGCGGCCGCTACGCCCTGCACGTGGCCCTGCGCCATCCGGAGATGGTGGAGCGGCTGATCCTGGTGAGCGCCACGGCCGGCATCGAGGACCGGGCCGAGCGCGCCGCCCGGCGGGATTCCGACGACGCCCTGGCCCGCCGGGTGGAGGCGGAGGGCCTGGAGCCGTTCCTGCGGTGGTGGCTGGCCCAGCCGCTCTTCGCCACCCTGCCGGCCGAAGCGGCCCAGCTGGACGGCAGGCTCGACGGCACCGCCGCCGGGCTGGCGCAGAGCCTGCGGCTGGCCGGCACGGGGGCCCAGGATCCTCTGTGGTCGCGCCTGGGCGAGCTGCGGTTCCCGGTGCTGGTGGTGGCCGGCGAGCTGGACAGCAGGTACACCTCGCTGGGGCGGCGGCTGGCCGCGTCCATCCCGGGCGCCACCTTCCGGGCGATCCCCGGAGCCGGCCACGCCTGCCATCTGGAACGCCCCGAAGCCTTCGTCGAGGTGGTGGCCGGCTGGCTGGGTTGATCCCCCCGGCCGCCCTACAGCCACAGACCCAGGCCAGGAGAAGGCCGAACGCCAGCTGGGTGCGGCCGGTGTCGCCGAGCACGGCGATCAGGTCGGGCCCCGCCGCCCCGGCCTTCACCCGGCGGATGGACGGCAGGGCGATGGGCAGGGCGGCCAGGGCCAAGAGGGCGCCCAGCCGGTAGGCGGCCATGCCGGCGGCGAAGACGAACGGCAGCAGCAGGCAGGCCACGAACAGCCTGCGGGTGGCCGGCGCCCCGATACGCACCGCCAGCGTGCGCTTCCCGGACGAGCTGTCACCGGGAATGTCACGGAGGTTGTTGACGACCAGGAGGGCGACCGACAGGAGGCCCACGGGGGCGGCCGCCAGGCCGGCCAGCGGGGTCAGCCGCTCCAGCTGCACGAACGCCGTTCCGGCCGTCGCCACCAGGCCGAAGAACACGAACACGAACAGCTCCCCCAGCCCGGCGTAGCCGTACGGTCTGGGGCCGCCGGTGTAGAACCAGCCGGCGGCGATGGAGGCCGCCCCCACCAGGATCAGCCACCAGCCGGCGACGGCGGCCAGCACCAGACCGGCCACGCCGGCCACCGCGAACGACGCGTAGGCGGCCTTCTTCACCGCCGCCGGCGCCTTCAGCCCCGACGCCACCAGCCGGACCGGCCCGACCCGGGCGTCGTCGGTTCCGCGCACCCCGTCGCTGTAGTCGTTGGCGTAGTTGGTGGCGACCTGCAGCGCCAGCGACACGACCAGGGCGGCGACCGCCCGCCACCAGATCACCTGGCCGCCGGCCCGGGCCACGGCGGTGCCCACCACCACCGGCACGGCCGACGCCGGGAGGGTCCGGGGGCGGGCGCCGGCCAGCCAGGGATGTTTGGGATGGTTCACCGGTTGGCAAACTACCTGTCGTGCCGGATTTGGTGGCAATCGATCTCCCCGGCGGGGAGCCGTTCGTAGAGGCCCTGCGCCGGGCGTGGGACGCCGGGCAGGCCGTGCTTCCCGTCGATCAGCGGCTGTCGCCGCCGGCCAAGGCGGCCCTGCTGGACGCGCTGGCGCCGGCGGCGGTCGTCGACGCCGGCGGGCGCACCAGGCGCCCCGGCGGCCGGCCGGTGGAACCGGGCGACGCCCTGGTGATGGCGACCAGCGGCACGACCGGGGCCCCCAAGGGCGTGGTCCTCACCCACGCCGCCGTGGAGGCGTCGGCCCGGGCCACGTCGGCCCGCCTCGGCGTGGACCCGGCCCGGCACCGGTGGGTGGCGTGCCTGCCGCTGAACCACGTGGGCGGCCTCTCGGTGCTGGCCCGCAGCCTGTGCACGGGCACCCCGTGCACGGTGCTGCCCGGTTTCGACGAGCGGGCGGTACGGGAGGCGGCCGGGCCGGACGTGTTCGTGTCCCTGGTCGCCACCGCGCTGCAGCGCACCCCGGCCGACCTGTTTCATACCGTGGTGCTGGGCGGATCGGCGCCACCCCGGCAGCTGCCGGCGAACGTGGTGACGACCTACGGGCTCACCGAGACGGGCAGCGGCGTCGTCTACGACGGCGTGCCGCTCGAGGGCGTGGAGGTGCAGATCCACCCCGGCTCCGGCGAGGTGCTGCTGCGCTGCCCCATGCTGCTGCGCTGCTACCGCGACGGCACCGTCCCCCTCGACGGCGACGGCTGGTTCGCCACCGGGGACGTGGGCGGCTTCGATCCCGACGGCCGGCTGCACATCTCGGGGCGCATGACCGACATGATCATCTCCGGGGGGGAGAACATCTGGCCGGTGCCGGTCGAGGACGTGCTGCGGCTCCACCCCGGCGTGTCGGAGGTGGCCGTGGCCGGCCGGCCCGACCCGGAATGGGGCCAGCGGGTGGTCGCCTGGGTGGTGCCGGCGGACCCGGCCAACCCGCCCCGGCTGGAGGAGCTGCGCGACCTGGTCGGCGACCGGCTGGCCCGGTTCGCGGCGCCCCGCCAGCTGGTGCTGGCCGAGTCGCTGCCGCGCACCTCCATAGGCAAGGTTCGCCGGGAACAACTGGTCCTGCCGCCCGGCGCCGCCGCAACCGGCGGGTAGGTTGGCCCGATGGACATGCCCTACCGTCACCTGGGCCGCTCGGGCCTGAAGGTCAGCGTTCTCTCCTTCGGCTCGTGGGTCACCTTCGGCCCCCAGCTGGCCGGTTCCGGAGCCGCCGATTGCCTGCAGGCCGCCCGCGACGCCGGGGTCAACTTCTTCGACAACGCCGAGGCTTACGCGGGGGGCGAATCCGAGCGGATCATGGGGGAGGCCATCCGGGAGCTGGGCTGGCCCCGCCACTCCTACGTGGTCTCCACCAAGCTGTTCTGGGGTCTTCACGACGGCCCCAACATGAAGAACACGCTGAACCGCAAGTACCTGCGCCAGGCCATCGAGGGCAGCCTGGAGCGCTTCGGCCTCGACTTCGTGGACCTGGTGTTCTGCCACCGCAACGACCCCGAAACCCCGCTCGAGGAGACGGTGTGGGCCATGTCGGACATGGTTTCCAGCGGCCAGGCTCTCTACTGGGGCACCTCCGAGTGGCCGGCCGACGAGATCCGGGCCGCCTGGGAGATCGCCG
>JAKAXG010000188.1 GCA_021827225.1 Actinomycetes bacterium
CGGCGGGGAGGGTGAAGGCGCATGCCCCGGGGTCGTCGGCGGCGTTCACCCACACCCGGGCCTCATCCCCGTCGGCGTGGACCTGCCGGTTGACCACCGGGTCATCGGTGGCGGCGATGGCCAGCCATGTCCCGTCCAGATCAGCGCGCCGGTAAGGCCGCTCGTCCACCCGCACCGGCAGGGCCCGGACCTCGGGACAGACGGCGGGGGCGACCACGGTCACCTCGGCGCCGGCGTCCACCAGGGCGGCCGCCTTGCGGGCCGCCACCGTGCCCCCGCCCACGACCACACAGCGCCGGCCGGCGACCACCAGGCTGACCGGGTAGAGCACCTCCGGCACCGGCACCGGTCAGGCCCCGACCGGGGTGTCGCTGCCGCTGTGGCGGTAGAAGCTGAGGATCTGCAGCTCGACCCCCAGGTCGACCTGGCGCAGGGCGATGGTGTCAGGGACCACCACCGTGGTGGGGGCGAAGTTGAGGATGCAGCCGACGCCGGCCTCCACCAGGGTGTCCACCACCCCCTGGGCGGCCGAGGCGGGGGTCGTGATGACCGCGATGTCCACCTCTTTTTCCCGGAGGACCTCGACCATCGACGAGGCCGGCTGAACCACCGCCCCACCCACGGCCAGGCCGACCTTGCCCGGATCGGCGTCGAAGGCGGCCACGACGGCGAATCCCCGCGCCGGGAACCCCCCGTAGCTGGCCAGCGCCCGGCCCAGGTTCCCGAGCCCCACGATGGCCACCCGGCGCTCGGCGTCGAGGCCGAGCCGGCGGTTGATCTGCTTCAGCAGGTACTGCACGTCGTAGCCGACGCCGCGGGTGCCGTAGGACCCCAGGTAGGAGAGGTCCTTGCGGACCTGGGCGGCGTTCACCCCGGCCCGGGCCGCCAGCTCCTCGGAGGAAACCGTGTCGCTCTCGGCCTCGCCGAGCACCCGCAGGTATATGGGCAGGCGGGTGACGGTTGCCTCGGGAATGCGCCGTCCCGCAGCCATGGCCCTCAGCGTACCGTCGCTACCCCCGGTCCCGGCACAGCCACACCAGGTCTCCGGGGACCACGCCCACCGTCCCGGCCGCCGACCGGCAGTTACAGCTGAGCGCCAGCAGCCCGTAGGAGTCCACGACCAGGGCCACCTCGTCGTCGCCGATGTCGCCGTAGGACCGCACGACGCGCACCGGGTGGGCCCCCTCGGCGGTGCGGGCCTCGGCCACGGTCCCGATCAGGCGGGCCACATCGTCGGGGGTGACGTTGAGCTGGGCGTTACCGAAGCGGTCCACCCACAGCACCTCGGTCCGCAGCCGGCCCTCCGCCTCGGCCTGCGGCCCGGCGACCGGCTGGCCGGCGAGCGTGGCCGGGTCGATGGGCCGCCCCAGGGCGCCCAGGGGCTCACCGTTGGCGGCCCGGGCGGCGGCGGGGGCGAAGACGTCCCGGCCGGCGAAGGTGGCGCCGGGGGCAAGGGGGTTGGGGGGCAGCTCGACCGCGGCGCTGGGGCCGCCGAGACGGACGGCGGCGGGGAGGAGGAGCCCGTTGTCCGGGCCGACCAGCACGGCCCCGGCGGCGGCCACCTCGATGGCCACCGCCCGGCGCTCCGTCCCGACGCCGGGATCGACCACGGCCAGGATCACCCCCGGCACCAGCCACGGCGCCGACCGCCACAGCGTCAGGGCGCCAGAGCGGATGTCATGACGGGGAACGAGGTGGGTCAGATCCACCACCCGGGTGGCCGGCGAGTAGTGGGCCACGACCGCGTGCAGCACCCCGACGAACTCGTCGTCGAGGCCGAAGTCGGTGAGGATCGAGAGGGTGCTCAGCCGGCCTGGGTGTACTGCTCGGCGAGGTAACGATCGATGTCGGCCTCGCGGATCCGGTAAGAACGCCCCACCCTCACGGCCGCCAGCTGACCGGACTGGATGAGCCGGTAGACGGTCATGTTGGACACGCGCAGCTGGCCGGCCACTTCTGCGACGGTGACGAACCTGGATTCGGACTCGTTTTTAGGCACGCGTGCACCACCCTTCTCCGACCTACGAGGGTACGCCAAGCGGAGGCGGTCGCCAACCGCGCGCCACGGTCGCCCGTGCGGCCGGCGACTGCACACGCCCACCAGGTGCAGAGAAGGGCATGAAAAACGGGATCAGTGGGGGCGGCCCAACTCCCCGGCCCGCCCGGCTGCGGCCATCACCGCCTCCAGGAACGCCGAGCGCAACCCGGCGGCCTCGAGCGCCCTCAGGCCGGCGGCGGTGGTGCCGCCGGGCGAGGTCACTGCGGCCCGCAGGGCCGAGGCCTCCTCCCCCGTCTCGGCCAGGAGCCGGGCGGAGCCGAGCAGGGTCTGCACCGCCAGCTGCCGGGCGACCGGCCGGGTCAGGCCGGCCAGCACCCCGGCGTCGATCATGGCCTCGGCGACGAGGAACACGTATGCCGGCCCCGAGCCGGACAGCCCCGTCACCGCGTCCAGCGATGCCTCCGGCAGATCCACCACGATCCCGATGGCGCCGAGGATGGCGCCGGCCCACTCCACGTCGGCGGCGCCGGCCCTGGTTCCGGGGGACAGGGCGGCGGCGCCGGCCCCCACCAGGGCGGGGGTGTTCGGCATGGCCCGCAGGACCGCGGCGCGGGTCAGGACCGCTTCGATGTCGGCCAGGGTGACCCCGGCGGCGATGGACAGAACCCGGTCCACCCCGAGAGCGTCCAGGTCGGCGCACACGCCGGCGACGTCGTGGGGCTTGACCGCCACCACCGCCCCCAACCCGCCCCGACCGGACCCGGCGCCCCGGCCGGAGGCGCCGTTCAGCCCGGACGCGGCGGCCCCGGCGGTGGCCTCCACCCGGAGGCCCGGATGGTCCCGGGCCAGGTCCTCGCGCCGGGCGGCCAGCGCCTCCACCACCACCAGGCGGTCGGCCGGCCAGCCCCGGCCCAGGAGGCCGGCGGCCAGGGCCTCGCCCATCCGACCTCCCCCGACGATCAGGAGCTCACCGGCCGCGTCGAAGGTCTCGTCGCCCATGGGATCGACCCTAGGCGAAGGGTCGCCTCAGATGTCACGAGGTGGCGTCAGAGTGCCTCTGGGAGCCCGCGCCGGACCCCGGCCCTGTGGCGCCGCCGCCCGGGCCGTCTGGCCGGTCCGTTCGCACTTCCCCGAGCGAACTCGCCGCCGCAGGCCGGCCCGGACGGCCGACGTGGGCGACAGTACCGGCGGAGTCAGAGGTGGGCAAGGGGCGCCCAGAGGGCCGGATCCGGCCTCTCAGCCGCAGGCCACGAGGGTGGAGCTGGCGAGGAAGGCCACCCGCCCCCACAGGTCCCCGGCGGCTCTCGGCCAGGTGTAGGCCCCGGCCCGGGCGGCGGCGCGGGCGCCCATGCGGACAGCCCCCTCGGGGTCCTCGAGCAGGGCGGTGAGCGGTCCGGCGTAGCCCTCCGGGTCCCGCCCCTCCACCAGGAAGCCGGTGCTGCCCTGGTGTACCAGGGTGGTGAGCCCGCCGACCGCCGAGGCCACCACCGGTATGCCGCAGGCCGCCGCTTCCAGGGCCACCAGCCCGAAGGACTCGGAGTGGCTGGGCACCACGCAGGCGTCGGCGGCCCGGAAGTAGGTGGAGAGGATCTCGTGGGGCTGCGGGGGCAGCAGCTGGACCGCCTGTTCCAGGCGGTGAGAGGCGATGGCCCGACGGACGGCGGTCAGCTCGGCCGGGCCGTGGGGCCCGCTCGGGCCGCCGATCAGGATCATGCGGGCCCGACCCGGACGGCCGCCCCGGCGGCGGATGCGGTCCAGGGCCTCCACCGCCACGGCCGGGCCCTTCAGAGGCTGGATCCGGCCGACGAACAGCACGATGGGATCGTCTTCGGGGAGACCCAGGGCCCGGCGGGCCTGGCGACGGTCGCCGGGGGTGAAGAAGGCGTGCTCCACACCGGGTGCCACCATGGCGATCCGGTCCGGGTCGGCACCGTAGAGGTCGGCCAGCTGGTCGGCTTCCACCTGGCACGACGCCAGCACGGCATCGGAGCAGCCGACGATGTCGGCCTCGGCGCGGGCCCGCCGGGCCGGCTCCAGCACCGATATGGCCTCGGGGCTGGCGTCGGCCTTGACCCGGTCGAGGGTGTGGAAGGTGACGAGGAGCGGCAGCTCCAGCTCGTGTTTGAGGGTGTGGCCGGCCAGGCCTGACAGCCAGTAGTTGGCGTGGATGGCGGCGACCGGGCGGCCCTCGGCGTCGAGGCGGCGCAGGCAGGCGCCGACCCCTGCGGTCCATTCATCGACCAGCTCCGGCAGGGACTCCTTGACCACCGGGGCGACGGGGCCGGCCACCACGTGGTGCACCCGGAAGCCGGGCTCGATGGTCACGACCCGCGGCAGGGCCGGGTCCTCGGCCCGGGTGAACACCTCGCACTCGACGCCGGAGCGGGCCAGGGCGGTGACCAGCTCGCGGACATAGACGTTCATCCCGCCCCCGTCGCCGGTGCCCGGCTGGGCCAGGGGGGATGTGTGCATGGACAGCACGGCCAGGCGGCGGACCGGCTCCGGACCGGACGGCCACCCGTTGTCCCCGTCGATCAGGTCGAACCGGGTCAGAGCGGCTCCTCTCCGGGAGGGACCGGGGACGGGGCGGGACGGCCGGTGGGGGCCGGATCCGCCAGGTCCCCCCGGTCCGCCCGCCGCTCGTTCCGGGCCGGCGGCTCCGGGTCGGCCCCGTTCTCCCGCCGGAACGACAGGTAGATCCGCAGCAGCGTCTGCTTCTGGTCGTCGGTGAGGGTGGGCTCGGCCAGGATGGCCTCGGTCAGATCCCCGCCCACGTCGCGGGGGTCCAGGATCCCGGCCCGAACGTAGAGCGTCTCGGCCGAGATGCGCAGCGCCTTGGCTATCTGCTGGAGGATCTCGGCCGACGGTCGGCGCAGGCCCCGCTCGATCTGGCTCAGGTACGGGTTGGAGATACCGGCCATGTCCGAGAGGCGCCTGACCGACAGGCGGGCCACCGACCGCTGCTCGCGGATGAACTCACCGAGCTCCCTCCACGGGTCGGGGAACTCCTTCACCACGACGGCCACCGGCCGGGCCCGGATCCCGGTCTCATTTGGGCATCAGCTCCCCGACCAGGTCCAGCAGCTCCATCGGGGCGAACGGCTTGGTCATGAACGCGTCGGCACCGGCCAGCCTGGCCTCGGCTTCCAGCCTGGGGTCGTCGCGGGCGGTGAGGATGACGACCTTCACCTTGTCGTGATCCAGCCGCCGGCACACCTCGACCCCGTCCAGCCCGGGCATCATCACGTCCAGGACGACCACCGACGGCTCGGCCCGGGAGGCCAGCTCGAGGGCGGCCTCGCCGTCCCGGGCCTCGGCCACCTCGAACTCGTCCGCCTCGAGCACGGCTCGCACCAGCCGGCGGATCATCTCGTCGTCGTCGACCACCAGTACCAGGCGGGGCTTCGCCTCCGCGTTCACGGCAACAAGCTGTCGACCGTGGCCTCGCCGGTGCGGTACCGCCGGACTATCTCGTCCTGCAGGCGGTCCAGGACGTCGAAAACAGCCCTCCGCTGCGCCGAGATGGACCGCTCGAACGCAGTGAGCTCCTCGGCTACCCGGCGCAGCTCCTCCTCGCTCAGTTCCGCGAGCTCGCCCAGCCGGGAGGCCGGCAGGATCTGCTCCAGCCGCCGCTCGAGCTCCGGGTCGAGCTCGCCGGGGGCCATCAGCGTCGGTAGCCGTCCGAGGCCGGGGGCGTGCACGTTGCCGCTCAGGATGGCGGGCAGCTCCTCGACCAGCGCTGCCAGCTCCGCCCGTTCACCGTGGTTGCGGTGGTTCTGCTCGGCCACCACTATGTCGAGCCGTCCCTGGACGATGCGCCGCAAGTAGGACAGGGCGGTCTCGGCTTCGGTCGCCTCGGCGCGCCGGGCCCGCACCTCCTGGAGCGTCCATCCCTCGAGGCCGTCGAGGTAGGCGGGATCGGTCAGGTCGGAGAGTTGAACCACCGGGAGTGGAGGCTACCGCAACCCCGGCGCCTAGGTCGTGCTCAGTGATACCCGATGACGGCCAGCGAGATGACCCAGGCGGGCGCGGCCAGCGTCAGAGAGTCGAGCCGACGCAGGGCCGGGGAGCGGACCCCTCCGACGGCCCGGTCGCACAGCCGCACGCCGGCGGCCGCCATCACCCCGACCAGGGCGAAGACGGTCCAGGGCCGCACCCCGGAGAACGGGGGGTTCATCACGGCGGCGACGAGGACGGCCACCACGGCCACGCTCACCAGGCCGGCGGCCACGCCCCACGGTCCCCCCGACGCGCTGCGGGTGTCCCCCATCATGAACGCCCCGGCGTCGAAGGCCAAGGTGGCGCCCAGGAGGGCCAGGGCCCCGCTGGAGCCCTGATGGCGGGCGAGGACCACCGACGCCGCGGCCAGGGCCGGCCCGACGCCGAGAACCAACCGGGACGCCACCGGTCCGGGCCGGCCGGTGTCGCCCCGAGGAGCGGGCGGCCCACCGGCGAGCAGGACCGCGAAGGCCAGGACGGCCACCCCCGCCGCGGCGGCGAGGGGTCCAGCCAGAGCGGCGACGGGGACGGCCACCGCGCCGGCCACCGCCACGACCCCCAGGGCCGACACCCGGGCGCGGCGCCGGGCCCGGCTCCCCGCGGGCGGACCGCCACCGAGCAGCTTCACCCCGGACGCGGCTGCCAGGGCCGCCACCGGGACCAACGCGGCCTCCGCGGTGACTGTCGCGTAGCCGACCGCTCCCAGCACCACGACGGCCCACAGCATCCCGCCGAGCACGGCCATGGAGGCCCGCCTGGCGGGAACGGCCCGCGGCGCCGGCCGGCGGCTACCGCCCCGCCCGCCCGGCTCGGACCGGCCGGGGCCGGCCCTGCCGGCCGCAGCCCGTGAAGTGCCGGCCCCCCGTGCGGTGCCGGTGGTCCGGGTCGGCCGGCCGGTCGACCGCCGCCCTCCTGACGCCGGTCCCGGCCCGGTGGACACCGGCGTCATCCGCCCGAGACGGGCGGGAGAACCGCCACCTCGTCGCCGCGGTGGAGCGGTTCGGGGCCGGAGACCGGCTCCCCGTTGAGCCAGACCCGGGAGCCGTCGAGGACGGCGCCGAAACCCTCTCCGAAGCGGTGGCGGGCCTCGTCGAGCACCTCGGCGACGGTGACCGCCTCGACCCGGCAGCGGGAGCACCCGGCCGCCTCCCGGGCGGCGGCGAAGAGCAGGAGGGTCACCTCGACGGGCGCGCCGGGACCGGGATCCCCGCCGGGACCCTCAGAGGGGGTACCGGCCGGCCGGCCGGTACCGCCGGGCCCGCGACTCGTGGAAGATGGCGTCATATCGGATGGACAGGCAGTGAGCTCCTGCCCCGAGGCTACCGTCCGGGCGATCCGCCCCGCCCCGGCCACTCCCGGGCGGCACTCCGGTACCCTCGGCCCGTGTCGGCCTTCGTGTTGATCAGGCACGCCCAGTCGACGTGGAACGCGACCGGGCGGTGGCAGGGCCAGGCGGACCCGCCGCTGTCGGAAGCCGGGACCGCCCTGACGGTGAGGGCGGCGGCCCTGCTCGGCGACGAGCCGCCCTTCGATCTGGTCATCACCTCCGACCTTCAGCGGGCCCGGCTTACCGGCGAGCTGCTGGCGGCGGCCGGCGCCGATGCCGGTGCCCCCCCGGATCCCGGCCGGCCGTCCCCCCGCTTAATGGTGGAGCCGGGACTGCGCGAGTTCCACGTAGGCGACTGGAGCGGGCTGACCCGCACCGAGATCGAGCAGCGGTGGCCGTCGCAGCTGGCGCTGTTCGACTCCGGTGGTCTCCCGGCCGCTCCGGGCGGCGAGAGTCGGGCCGACTTAGACGCCCGAATACAGG
>JAKAXG010000189.1 GCA_021827225.1 Actinomycetes bacterium
CCCGCTTCTACGGGTCGACCGGCGGCCTCCACCTGAATCAGCCGGTCGTGGGCATGGCCGCCACCCCCAACGGCGGCGGGTACTGGCTGGTCGCCGCCGACGGCGGGGTGTTCGCCTTCGGCAACGCCCGCTTCTACGGGTCGACCGGCGACATGCGGTTGACCCAGCCGGTCACCGGGATCGCCCCGACACCGGACGGGCACGGCTACTTCCTCGTGGCCCGCGACGGCGGCATCTTCTCCTACGGAGACGCCGCGTTCCACGGGTCCATGGGGGGCCACCCCCTCGACGCCCCGGTGGTGGGAGCGACCGTGGACCCGGCCACCGGGGGCTACTGGCTGCTGGCGGCTGACGGCGGGGTGTTCAGCTTCGACGCCCCCTTCCACGGGTCGCCGGCCACCCGGCCCCTCCTGGCGCCGGCCACGGCGATCTCGGTCACCGCCGGGGGCTCGGGATACCGGATCGTGGGGGCCGGCGGGCGGGTTTACGCCTACCCCCTCGCCGCCTACTCGGGACAGGTGATGGTCCCGCCGGGCACCATGCGCTGCCTCAGCAGCCAGGTGACCCCCTCCGTGGTCAGCTACCAGGCGGGGGTGGGGAACGTGGCGGCCGGCATCGCCTTGACCAACCACTCGGCCAGCGCCTGCTCCCTCGACGGCTACCCCGGGGTGGCCGTGGAATCCCCCCAGGACGCGGTAATGCCCGTGCAGACCGACCGCGGCGCCGACTACCTGTTCCCCGACCCGGGGCCCACCGACCAGGTCGTGAACCCGGGGCAGCGGGCCTACTTCAACGTGGGCTACACCGACATGCCGATGGGCCAGCCCTCCAGCTCGGTCCTCGAGATCAACGTCCCGAACGGCACCAACCCCACCTTCCTCGCCATCCCCGGCGTGGCCCGGGCCTACACCGGCCCCGACCACATCAACGTCAACGCCGTGCACCCGGCGCCGGCCTTCCCGTGACCGCCGGCTGACGGGGCCCGCCGGGTCGCCGGCACCGGGCGGGGAGGTTACAGGTGACCTCCGCCTCTTCCCCGCCGCCGCCGGAGGTTCACGCTGGAACTCAGGTGGAAGAGGGAGGCGATGGCGATGCCCGTTCCAGCTCATGAACCGGCATGGTGGGGGTCACTCATCTGGCTGGTGGCGATAGCCGCGGTCTCGTTCCTGGTGGCCTGGCTGCCGGGGACGAGGCTGCGTATCAGGAGACCGGACTACGTCCCGCTGCTGTTCGTGGTGACGGCCGGCCTGACCTCCGGCTACGTGGCCTGGCTGGGTGTCGGCGTGGCCGACCTGGTCAGCGCCCGCTGGGGCTGGGGGATCCTGGCCGCGGTCGTCGCCGCCGCCGTCCTGGCCCGGCCGCTGGCGCACCAGCCGGTCACCCGGCGGGTGCGGGGCCGGCGGCTGCGCTGGGAGATGTTCTGGGAGGGCGGCGTGTACGGCAGCGCCGAGGGGGTGCTGCTGTCGGCGCTGCCCCCGTTCGTCACCTGGCAGATGGTTCACGCCCTGGGGTGTCCGGGGCCGGCGGGGCGGTCGCCCGCTGGGGCCTGCCCGTGGTCGCCGGCGCCGCCGTGGTGGTCATCCACCATCTGGGCTACTGGAGCTGCCGCAACGTGATCCTGGTGCCCATCGCGCTGGGGCTGGGGGTGCTCAGCGTGGCGTTCCTGGTGACGGCGAGCTGGATCGCCCCCGCCCTCGGGCACATCTTCATGCACTGGCAGCTGACCGTCCGCGGGAACGAGATGCCGCCGGTCGAGCGTCCCGCCGCTCCGGCGGCGGAGGAACCGCAGCGGCCGGGGTGGGCCCGGGCCGCCTGACGCGATGTCTAACGGGCGGCAGAGGTGGCGAGCACCTCCCGCAGCCGGACCCGCCGGCCGGTGCGCAGCACCGCCCGGCGGTACACGCCGGCGGCCAGCCGGGCGACGCCGGCGGTGCACACCAGGCTGATGACGACCGAGGCGACGAAGCCCCACCAGCTGACCGCCCCCAGGCCGACCATGACGGGCATGGCGAACGGCGCGGTGGGCGGCAGGTAGGCCAGCACCTGGACGAAGACCGAGGCGTGGCCGGAGGCCGCCGCCGTCAGGGCGGTCACGTAGCCGAGCACCATGGGCAGGCTGAGCGGCAGTGCCAGCGTCTGGATCTGGTCCTGGCGTTCGGCCATGGAGCCGGCGGCGGCGTACACCCAGCAGTAGAACGCGTAGCCCACCACCAGCCACAGCAGGGCGGCGGCCAGCATGAGCGGGGCGGTGCCGTGCAGGATGTCGGAGCCGACGGCGGCGCCCAGGCCCAGGCCGAAGGCCAGCACCGCGGCCGCCTGCCCCATGGCCACCAGGCCGATCCCCAGCACCTTGCCGCCCAGCAGCTCGATGGGCCGCACCGTGGCCAGGAGGACCTCCACCACCCGGCTGGACTTCTCCTCCATCACCCCGATCAGGGTCCAGGTCTCGTACTGGCTGAGCATGATGAACACGATGATGATCCCGAACAGCGACGTGCCCCGGGTCCTGGTGGAGGAGCTCGCCGCCGGCTGGAGGCTGGCCACCGGCAGCGGCTTGGCCCCTGTGATCCCCTGCACCTGAGCCGGCGACAGCCCGGCGGAGGCGAACGCCTGCTGCAGGCCGAGCTCGGCGGCCACCGCGGCGGCGAGATGGGCGGAGGTGGAGGTGTCGCCGGCGGTGATGGCCTTGTCGACCAGCAGCTCCCTGCCGTCCACGACGGCCAGGCCGATGGCCCCGGACCGCAGCGCCGCTTCCGCCGCCGCCCGGTCCGCCTCGGCCACCAGGACGACCTGCGCGCCCACCCCGCGGGCGGCGCCGAGCACGGCCGCCCGCTGCGGGGCGGAGAGGGAACCGACGACGCCGACGGGCTCGGCGCCGGCCTTGCTGCGGGTTAGCACCGGCACCACCACGGCCACCCCGACGGCTACCAGCAGCAGGACAGTGACCACCCGGAAGGCCCGGGCCCGGACCCGCTCGCGCACCTCGCGGGCCGCCACCAGGGCGGTGTCGCCGCCCAGCTCCGGCAGGCGGCCGGCCCACCACGCCCGGGGGCGGGCGCCGCTCCCCCGCCGGCGGGCCCGCAGCCCCAGGCGGACGGCCACGAAGACGGCGGCCGCCACCGCGATGATCACGGGCTTCATCCGAGGGCCTCCCTGAACACCTCCGACAGGCGCCGGCGCTGGAACACGAACTCGGTGACCCGCCCGGCGGCCATGGCCGCCCGCAGCACCGAGTCGCTGTCGACGGAGGGGTCGAGGACCAGGCGGACGGCGCCGCCCTGCAGCTCGGACACGGCCACCCCGGCCAGCGACCGGGCCCAGGCGGCGCCCCGGTCGCCGTCCACCCGCACCACCAGCCGGCGGGCTCCGGCGGTGGCCAGGTCGTCCACCCGGCCGCTGACCACCAGCCGGCCGTGGTCGATGATGGTGACGGCCTCGCAGAGATCCTCGACCTGATCGAGTTGATGACTGGAAAAAAGGACGCACCTTCCCCGCTGGGCCTGGTCCACCAGGACGGCCCCGATGGCGTCTATGCCCGCCGGGTCGAGGCCGGCCAGCGGCTCGTCAAGGATCAGCACGTCGGGGTCGTGGACCAGAGCGGCGGCCAGCTGCACCCGCTGCTGGTTGCCGTGCGACAGCGCGTCCACCCGGCTGCCGATGCGGTCGGCCACCCCCAGGCGCTCCAGCCACGACCGGGTGGAGCGGGCGGCGCCGGCCGCCCTCACGCCGTGCAGGCGGGCCAGGTACTCGAGCTGCTGGCCGACCAGCATGCCGGGGTAGAGGCCGCGCTCCTCGGGCATGTAGCCGAACCGGCGACGCTCGGCTTTCCCGACCGGCGAGCCGTTCCACGTCACCTGCCCGGCCTCGAGGTCGGTGAGGCCGAACACGGCCCGCATGGTGGTGGTCTTGCCGGCCCCGTTGGGGCCGAGGAAGCCCACGACCTGGCCGGCCGGGACGCTGAAGGAGAGCCCGTCCAGGGCCACGATCGACCCGAACCTCCGGGTCAGGCCCTGCACCTCGAGCACGCCCCCCATGGCTCCAGTCTGGCGCGCCGGCCGGCCTCACGCCGGCGCAGGCGCGGGCGTGGGAGCGGGGGCGGGGCGGGGCCCCCGCCGGCCGGTGAGCCACAGGCTGAGCCGGGTGCGGCGGACCCGGTCGACGGCGACGAAGGTGGCCGAGTAGAGGAACGGCACCATGGCCACGGCGATGAGCAGCTCGATCACCCCGCTCGGCCAGCTGTTCAGCCGGCCGGGGAGGCCGAGCCAGTCGGCGGCGTCGAGCACCACCCCGAGCAGCAGCGGGTGGGCCAGGTAGAGGCCGAACGACACGTCCGACGCCCGTTCGAGGAACGCCAGCCGGGACGTCGACGCCCGCTCGGCGACCCACAGGCCGAGGCCGAACTGGGCGGCGGTGGCGGCCACCGCTTCGAGGACGTTGGCCGGCTGGAACACCTCGCTGGCCTTGATGGGGGCGTAGCCGAGGAAGGACATGTCCAGCAGGTAGCTGGCGACCGAGACGGCCAGGGAGGCGACGAAGGCGACGCCGAGCAGCCGGTAGTGGGCCCGGATCCAGGCGGTGACGGCGTCGAAGTAGCGGGCGGCGGCGATGCCGCCGACGACGTAGAGGGCGTAGCTGGGCAGCCATTTGTCCGGGTGGGAGAACCACACGCCGAGCACCGGGGGCCGCCAGCCGTAGTGCACCGCCGCGGTGAAGAGCATCTCGAAGCCGAAGCTGGCCCCGAGGGTCGGCAGCAGCGCCCGGGGCCAGCGCCGCAGGGCGGCCATCAGCGCCGGGAACACCAGGTACAGCTGCATGGTGAGCAGCAGGAAGTACAGGTGGAACTTGGCGCCGGCGTCGAGCAGGTCGTGGAGGAAGGTCTCCAGCACCGGCAGCGAGGCGTGCACCCCTCCCCCGGTCACGAAGTAGATGGCGCTCCACGCCAGGTAGGGGGCCAGGATGAGGGGGTAGCGCCGGCGCCAGAACGCCCGCCGCCCGAGGGGACGGCGGGAGAAGCTGTAGGTGAGCACGAACGCCGACAGCATGAGGAACACCGACCGGGTGACGTGCGCCACCTCGAGCACCCCGTTGGCGGCCAGGGAGGTGGTGGAGTTGGCGAAGGTGGTGGTGTGGACCAGGACCACCCCGGCGATGGTCAGGAACCGGACCACGTCCACCGCCGCCAGGTGACCGCCGGCCGGCCGGGCCGGCGGCCGGGTGGCGGACGGCAGGTCCGCCGGCGGGTTGACGGGTCCAGGCGACGATGCTCCCGCCGGGGTGCCGGCGGAGAGCGTCACCGGCGCGGTCTCCGGGCCCTCGGCATAACGGTGACCATTTTTCCCATCTGTGGATGAACGTTTGCTGAACGATTCAGGGCTGGCGGGCGGGGCCGCCCAGCAGCTGGTCCCGGCTGGCCGGATCCTTGAGCAGGTCCCGGGCCAGCTCCTCCAGCTTGACGGCCAGGCGGGCGTCCATCTCCTCCGACCAGCTGCCCAGGCGCTGGGTGAGGCGGGCCCGGCGGGCGGACACCAGCCGCTCTATGGCCACCTGCCCGTCGGGGGTGAGGTGGACGGCGGCCCCCTCGATGGCCACCAGGCCGTCGTCGACCAGCGGGGACAGCAGGCTCCGCACCTGGTCGGCGGTGAAGTGGTAGTTGGCGGCCAGCTCGTCGATGTCCACCCGGGTGACCCCGTCGAGGCGGAAGAGGATCCAGGTGGAGCGGGGGTCGAGGCCGAGGCCGGCGTTGCCGGCCAGCTCGGTGTAGATGCGCACCCGGTCCTCCCGGCTGGCCAGCAGGGACAGCACCCGCACGACCTCGTCGGCGGAGTCGCTGTTGGCCGGCATCGACGTCGGGGCCAGGGACTGGGCCTGGTCGGGGGAGGCCACCGCCTGGCGGAGGGGCACCTCTTTCAGCAGCCAGGTGAGCAGGAACGCCACCGCCGAGATGGGCACGGCCCACAGGAACACGCTGTGCAGGGAGGCGGCGTAGGCGTGCACGAACCCGGAGTGCACCGCCGGGGGGAGCCGTTCGAGGGCGGCCGGGCTGGCGCCGGCCATGGCCTGGAAGCCGGGGGGCAGGGCGATTCCGGACAGGTAGTGGTGCAGGTTGCCGGTGAGCTGGTTGGCGAAGATGGCCCCGAACACGGCGGTGCCGAACGATCCGCCGATGGACCGGAAGAACGTCGCCCCCGACGTGGCCACCCCGAGATCCCGGTAGGCGACCACGTTCTGCACGGCGATGACCAGCACCTGCATGACCCCGCCGATGCCCACGCCCAGCACGAACATGTAGACGGTGTAGCTGGCGGCGCCGGTTCCCACCCCCATCAGCGACAGCAGGTACATGCCGGCGGTCATGACGGCGGTGCCGGCGATGGGGAACACCTTGTAGCGGCCCCAGCGGCTGATGAGGATGCCCGACCCCATGGAGGTGAGCAGCAGCCCGGCCATGAGCGGCAGCAGCTGCAGCCCCGAGCCGGTGGGGCTGGCCCCCCGCACGACCTGCATGTACTGCGGCAGGTAGGTGATGGCCCCGAACATGGCGAAGCCGACGACGAAGCCGATGGCGCTCGACGCCGAGAACACCCGGTTGGTGAACAGCCGCAGGGGCATGACCGGCTCGGCGGCCCGGCGCTCCACCACCACGAACACCGCCAGGAGCACCACCCCGCAGGCGCCGAGGATCCAGATGGGGGCGGACCCCCACGGGTAGGTGACCCCGCCCAGGGTGGTGAGCAGCACGAACGAGGTGGCGCTGCCGGCCAGCAGCACGGTGCCGGTGTAGTCGATGACGTGGGAGACCCGGTTGGCCGGGTTGGGCAGGACCACGGCGGTGACGACCAGGGCGACGATGCCGATCGGCAGGTTGATGTAGAACACCCACCTCCACGACAGGTTCTGCACGAAGAAGCCGCCGAGGAGCGGGCCGATCACGCTGGTCACGCCGAACACCGCCCCGAAGATGCCCTGGTAGCGGCCCCGGTCCCGGGGGGAGACCACGTCGCCGACGATGGCCTGGGCGCCGATCATGAGCCCGCCGCCGCCGATGCCCTGCAGGGCCCGGAAGGCGATCAGCTCGATCATCGAGGTGCTGATCCCCGACAGGGCGGAGCCGACCAGGAAGATGAGGATGGCCGCCTGGAAGAACAGCTTGCGGCCGTAGAGGTCCCCCAGCTTCCCCCACAGGGGGGTGGACGCCGTCGAGGCCAGGATGTAGGCGGTGACCACCCACGACAGCTGGGACAGGCCGTGCAGGTCGCCGGCGATGGTCGGCAGGGCGGTGGCGACGATGGTCTCCCTGTGTAACACTGCGCGCCGAAAGCGCGATAGCTGGGGCGGTGCTCGCCGTTCCCGTCCTGGTGGCGGTCGTTGTCCTCATGATCTCCACCGGGCTGCTCGTTATGTACGGGCACCGCTGGATGCACGCGTCCCGATGGGCCTCCCTGGGGCTCGCCGCGGCGGTGACCGTGGTGGCCGGCGAGGTGGCGGCCCGGGTGTGGCAGCTGCCGTCGTCCGACGTGGTGGTCTCGGAGGCCTACGTGGTGGCTGTCGTTGCAGTGGCGGTGCGGCTGGCACCCAGCTGGAACCCGGCCGGTCACCTGTTCTTCTCCGCGTCTCTCGCCGCCGCCGTCGCCTACCTGGCTCTGACCGCGGACGTGACCGTGGCCGGAGGCCTGTCCCCGGTGGCCGCCGTGGCGTCGGCGCTGATCTGGGCGCTCGAGGCGCTGGCGCTCGCCATCGCCGTGTCGTTCTCGTTCGAGACGGCGGACGTGGTGTGCCGGACCGCGTGGCCCCGGGCCGCCCG
>JAKAXG010000190.1 GCA_021827225.1 Actinomycetes bacterium
GTCACCGTCGCGGCGGGCGGTCGTCGACATGGACGCCAGGTCCGAACCGATTCCCGGTTCGGTCATGGCGATAGCCGTTATCAGCTCCCCCGACGCAATCCCCGGTAGCCACCGCTGCTTCTGCTCGTCGGTGCAGTAGTGCAGGAAGTACGGCAGGCAGATGTCGTTGTGCAGGGTGATGCCCAGTCCGGCGGCGCCGGCGCCCACCGCCTGGACCTCCTCGCCGATCACCAGGTTGTAGCGGAAGTCGTCCACTCCCCCGCCGCCGAACTTCTCGGGGATGGCCATGCCCAGAAAGCCGTGGCGGCCGGCCTCGGAGAACATGGACCGGGGGACGATGCCCGCCGCGTCCCACTCGTCTTTGTGGGGCACCACCTCCTTGTCGAGCCAGGCCCGGAAGCTGGCCCGCAGTTCGTTGTGTTCCGGTTCGAAGAGGGCCCTGTCCACGCTCGCAAAGTTACCGGTCGCCCCTTTGGACGCCCAACTGAGGATCAGGACTTTCGGCCCGTCGTCGACCCCTCCGGAAGTTGTACGGTCCGGGAGTCGGGGTGGACAGCCCCGCAGAACTCCGTCGAAGGAGAGCCCGAATGAGCGGAAGTTCCGAGGCCGATCCAACGGCCATCGAGGCTGGGCCGACAGCCGCCGCCATCCCCCCGACGGCCGCCGCCGTCCAGCCGGGGGTCGCCGGCGGGGAGCCGTCGGCCGCTGACGAGCCGGTCGCCACCATCGGGGTGCTGGCCGAGACCGGGCCCGGCGAACGCCGGGTGGCGCTGGTCCCCGACGGGGCCCGCCGGCTGGTCAAGAGCGGCCTGGCCGTGATCGTCGAGGAGGGGGCGGGCGCCGGGGCGTGGTACCCCGACGACGCCTACCGGGACGCCGGCGCCGAGGTCGCCGGCCGCGACGAGGTCCTGCGCCGGGCCCGGATCCTGGTGGCGGTGTCGCGCCCCCCGGCGGAGGATCTGCGCCGGCTGGGGGCCGGCCAGGCGGTGGTCGGGCTGCTCGATCCCGCTTCGGACCCCGATCTGTTCACGGACCTGGCCGGCCGGCGGGTGTCGGCGCTCAGCCTCGAACGCCTGCCCCGCACTCTCAGCCGGGCGCAGTCGATGGACGTGCTCACCTCCCAGGCCAGCGTGGCCGGCTACAAGGCCGTGCTGGTGGCGGCCGTGGCGTTCGGCCGGTACTTCCCGTTGCTGATCACCGCGGCCGGGACCTCCCGCCCGGCCCGGGTGCTGGTGCTGGGGGCGGGGGTGGCCGGGCTGTCGGCCATCGGCACCGCCCGGCGTCTCGGCGCCGTGGTCACCGGCTACGACGTGAGGCCCGAGACCCGCGGCGAGATCGAGTCGCTCGGGGCCAAGTTCCTGGAGCTCAAGTCAGTGGGCCCCGCCGGCGGCACCGGCGGCTACGCCCGGGCGCTGACCGCCGAGGAGCAGCGGGCCCAGCAGGAGGAGCTGGAATCGCTGCTGTCGTCTTTCGACGTGGTGATCACCACCGCCGCCGTGCCGGGGCGGCGCCCGCCACAGCTGGTGTCGACCGCGGCGGTGGCCCGCATGCGTCCCGGGACGGTCGTGGTGGACATGGCCTCGGGTCCTCTCGGCGGCAACGTCGAGGGTTCGCTGCCCGGCTCCACCCTGGTGACGGCCAACGGGGTCACCCTCATCGGGGCGTCGGACCTGCCGGCGACCGTGCCCACCGCGGCGTCCGACGCTTTTTCCCAGAACATCTCCGCCGTCATCGCCCTGCTGGTCAAGGACGGCCGCCTGGCGGTGGACCTGGAGGACGAGGTGACAGCGGCGGTAGCGGTCACCCACGCCGGCCGGCTACTGCAGCCGGGGGTCCCGCCGCCGGCCGGGGGACCGCCGCCGGCCGCCGGAGCCGGAGCGCCCGCCGCCGGAGCCGGAGCGCCCGCCGCCGGGCCCGGTGAAGCCGGTCCGACCGAAGCCGCCACCGGAGCGGCCGTTCGCAGCGAAGCCACCTCTTACCAAGGAGCCCGATGAACCCGTCACTGCTCTCTGACATCAGCATCTTCGTGCTGAGCCTGCTGGTCGGCTTCGAGGTGATCAGCAAGGTGCCCGCCACCCTGCACACCCCGCTCATGTCGGCCGCCAACTCCATCCACGGCATCGTGTTCGTGGGGGCCATGCTGGCCGCCGCCACCGCCAACGACGCCGTCGGCTACGTCCTGGCCTTCTTGACCGCGGTGTTCGCCTCCGCCAACCTGGTCGGTGGCTACGCCGTCACCGACCGGATGCTGCAGATGTTCCGGTCCCGGCCGGTGGTGGCCAAGGCGCCCCCGGGCGGCGAAGCGGCGGCGACGGCGGCCGTGCCGGCGCCGACGAACGGCAAGGTCTCCGATTCGCGCGAGCTGCGCAGCGCCCAGCCATGAGCACCTTCGACGCCGTCATCCGCCTCCTGTACCTGCTGGCCGCCGCCGGCTTCGTCGTCGGCCTGCACCTGATGAACTCGCCGGCCACCGCCCGCCGGGGCAGCCGGGTCTCCACCGTGTCGATGGCCGTCGCCGTGGCCGCCACCCTCGCCTTCATGGCCAACGACTTCCACACCCGCGCCTGGGGCTGGGCGGCGCTCGCCGCCGGGACGGCCATCGGCGGGGGCGGAGGCTGGCGGATGGCCCGCCGGGTCAAGCTGACCGACATCCCGCAGCTGGTGAGCCTGTTCAACGCCGTCGGCGGCGGCGCGGCAGCTTTGGTCGCCATCAACGACTTCATCCGCCTGAGCCCCCTCGGCTCGGCGTCCCTCACCCCCCGGGTCACGGTCACCACCGTCCTGGACGTGGTCATCGGGGTGATCACCTTCACCGGCTCGCTCATCGCCGCCGGCAAGCTGCAGGGCATCATCTCCGGGGCGCCGGTGGTGTGGAGAGGCTCCCGGGCGCTCAACGCCGTGCTGGCGGCGGGCGTGCTGGTGATGGCCGGCTTCATCCTGGCCGGGTCCACCGACTCCGCCCTGCTGTGGGGCATGGCCGCCGCCCTGGCCGTGGTGGGGGTGCTGCTGGTGCTGCCCATCGGCGGGGCGGACATGCCGGTGGTCATCTCCCTGCTGAACGCCTTCACCGGAACGGCGGTGGCCATGGCCGGCTTCGTGATCGAGAACTCGGCGCTGATCATCGCCGGGGCCCTGGTCGGCGCCTCCGGGACCATCCTCACCAAGCTGATGGCCGACGCCATGAACCGGCCGGTGCTGGCCATCATCGCCGGCGGCTTCGGCACCGGCGACTCCCCGGTCGCGGTGACCGGGGCCGGCGGGTCGTCGGTGCAGTCCATCAACCCCGACGACGCCGCCATCCAGATGGCCTACGCCTCCAAGGTGATCATCGTCCCCGGCTACGGCCTGGCCGCCGCCCAGGCCCAGCACGAGGTCCGGGCCCTGGCCGACCTGCTCGAGGAGAGGGGCGTCGAGGTGAGCTACGCCATCCACCCGGTGGCCGGGCGCATGCCCGGGCACATGAACGTGCTGCTCGCCGAGGCGAACGTGCCCTACGAGCAGCTCAAGGAGATGTCCGAGGTGAACCCCGAGTTCGACCAGACCGACGTGGCGCTGGTCATCGGTGCCAACGACGTGGTCAACCCGGCCGCCCGCCGGCCCGGCACGCCCATCTCGGGCATGCCCATCCTCGACGTGGACCACGCTCGCAGCGTGATCGTCATCAAACGGTCGATGGGCCACGGCTACTCCGGACTGGAGAACGAGCTCTACACCGACGCCCGCACCCACATGCTCTTCGCCGACGCCAAGGCCGGGCTGGCCGAGCTGGCCGCGTCGGTCAAAGAGTTGGTCGGGAGTTGAGGGCCGCGAGGGCAGCGGGACCCTGATGCGCTGCTACGGTGACCTGCCGATCACGGGGCGCAGCAATGCGCTGACGCCGGTCCCGCCGGGGGCGTCGGGGTCAGCGGAGGACGAGCGAGAACACTGGGAAGGTTGACTATGCGGTGGGGCAAGAAGAAGCGAGGCGCCGACGAGAACCGCGAGGTCGTCCGGGAAGCCGAGCGGATGCTTGAAGGACGTACCCTCGAGAGCTTCATCGCCCGCCGGGAACGGGTGCCGGCCTGGAGCCTGATCGCCCTGCTGGGCCACGGCAGCCGCCGGGACCTACTCCGGCTGGCATCCCCGCTCGCCTCCCCCGACCCCTCCGGCTGGTCGGGCACGGTGGCCCGCCTGGCCCGCGACCTGCTGGCCATGACCGAGGACGAGGCCAGCCTGCTGCGCCTGCAGCGCCGGTCGCTCATCCCCCTGGAGCTGCGCCTGCTCGGAGGGCTGACGAACCCGCCCGCCACCCCCACCGACCTGTTCCTGTTGGTCAACAGCTCCCTGGAGAGCCCCCTCTCGCCGGAGTTCTGACCCCGGGTCGTTTTCTCCCTATCAGGGCGTTTGCCGGCTTTCGCGGCCTGGGCGGCCACCGGTAGCCTCGAAGGACAGCCCACAGACGGGGAGGACGGTTCGACATGACCTCACTGGCCGATCGCCACAGCGGACCCGGCGAGCCCGGCGCGTCCAGCGGCGGCTCCGCCGACGGCACCCCGACCGACGCCGCCGGCCCGGCCGCGGCCACCGTCGCCCGGCTCCGCAGCAGTTTCGGGACCGGCCGCACCCGCCCCCTCGACTGGCGGATCCGCCAGCTGCAGGGCATCGCCCGGCTCCTGTCCGAGCGGGAGGCCGAGATCGCCGCCGCCCTCGGGGCCGATCTCGGCCGCAGTCCCCACGACGCCTGGTTCGGTGACATCGCCTCCACCAAGGGGGAGGTGGAGTACGCCATCCGCCACGTGGAGAAGTGGATGCGGCCCAAACGGGTGGGCGTCCCGCTGGCCGTCATGCCCGGCCGGGCCTCGTACCGCTACGAGCCGCTCGGCGTGGTCCTGGTCATCGGCCCGTGGAACTATCCCTTCTACCTGTGCCTCGCCCCCCTGGTCGGGGCTCTGGCCGCCGGCAATTGCGTGGTCCTCAAGCCGTCCGAGCACGCCCCCGAGTCGTCGCGGACCATGGCCGAGCTGATCCCCCGGTACCTGGACGCCGACGCGGTGGCCGTGGTGGAAGGCGACGCGGAGGTCACCCGCCAGCTGATCGACGCCCGGGTGGACCACGTGTTCTTCACCGGCGGCACGGAGATCGGCCGCAAGATCATGGAGGCCGCCGCCCCCCACCTGACCCCGGTGACGCTCGAGCTGGGCGGCAAGAGCCCGGCCATCGTGACCGCCAACGCCGACGTCGAGGTGGCGGCCCGGCGCATCGTGTGGGGCAAGATCGTCAACTCCGGCCAGACCTGCATCGCCACCGACTACGTCCTGGTCGAGAACGCGGTGAAGGACCGCCTGGTCGCCGAAGTGAAGAAGAGCCTGGCGGCCATGCGCCGCGACGACCCCGGGCCGCAGCCGATCGTCAATCAGCGCCAGTTCGACCGCCTGTCCGGCCTGCTGGAGGAGAACCCCGGGCAGGTGGTGACCGGGGGCGGCTGCGCCGCCGCCAGCCGGGCCGTGGAGCCGACCGTCGTGGTCGACCCCGACCCCGGTTCGTCGCTGATGCAGGGAGAGATCTTCGGCCCCATCCTGCCCGTGGTCGGGGTCGGGTCCCTGAGCGAGGCCATCGAGTTCGTCAACGCCCGCGAGAAGCCGCTGGCCGCCTACATATTCAGCGAGAGCAAGGAGGAGGTCGACCGGGTGTTCTCGGAGATCTCCTCCGGCGGGGCGGTCGCCAACCATACGCTCATGCACGTCCTCGCCCCCCAGCTCCCCTTCGGGGGCGTGGGAGCCAGCGGCATGGGCGCCTACCACGGCAAGTGGGGCTTCGAGTGCTTCAGCCACCGCAAGGCCACGCTCGAGATGCGCACCAAGCCCGATCTGAAGCTCATCTACCCGCCGTACTCGGGGCTGGCCAAGAAGCTCATGCGCAAGCTCGCGTAGGACCCTGCCGGATTAGCCTGCGCCCGCATATGCCGGACTCACTGGTCACCCGAGCCGACCGGGGCGGCGCCGCCGTCCTCACCCTCGACTCCCCGCACAACCGCAACGCCCTCTCCCGCCAGCTGGTCGACGAGCTGCTGACCCTCGTCGACGAGGCCGCCGCCGATCCCGCCGCCCGGGCGGTGGTGATCACCGGCGCCGGGCGGACCTTCTGCGCCGGCGCCGATCTGACCGACCCGCCGGTGGCCAAGGGGAAGGGCTCCTACACCGACGTGCTGCGGGCCCTGTGGGACTACCCCAAGCCGGTGGTGATCGCCGTCAACGGCCACGTCCGGGCGGGGGGCTTCGGGATGGTCGCCGCCGGCGACATCGTCCTGTCGGTCGCGTCGGCCACCTACGCCTTCACCGAGGTCCGCATCGGGGTGGTGCCGGCCATCATCTCGGTGCTGTGCCTGCGCCGCATGACCCCGCTGTCGGCGTCGCGCTACCTGCTCACCGGCGAGCAGTTCGGTCCGGACGCCGCCCGGGATGCCGGCCTGGTCACGTCGGTGGTGCCCAACGGCGGCCTCGACGCCGCCCTCGACGAGGTGATCGCCGGCCTGCGCCTGTGCGAGCCCACCGCGCTGCGGGTGACCAGGGAGATGATCCGCCGGGTGCCGCAGATGGACACCGACTCGGGCTTCACCTGGGCCCAGGAGGTGTCCGAGCGGATGTTCGCCTCCCCCGCCGCCGCCGAGGGGATCGCCGCGTTCAAGGAGAAGCGGGCCCCCTCCTGGGCGACCGGGGCCTGACCGCCCGGGGTTGGCGCCCGGTCAGTAGGAGCGGGGCAGGCCCAGGCTGTGCTGGGCCACGTAGTTGAGGATCATCTCCCGGCTGACCGGGGCGATGCGCAGCAGCCGGGCCAGGCCCCACATGCTGGCGATCCCGTACTCCTGGGCCATGCCGTTGCCGCCGTGGGTCTGGATGGCCTGGTCCACGCATTTGAGCGCCGCCTCGGCGGCGGCGAACTTGGCCATGTTCGACGCTTCGCCGGCGTCCAACCCGGCGTCGTAGAGGTTGGCCGCCCGGGTGGTCATCAGCCGGGCCAGCTCCAGGTTGATCTTGGCCTCGGCCAGGGGATGGGCGACGCCCTGGTGGCTGCCGATGGGCACGTCCCACACCCGCCGCTCGCGGGCGTACCCGGCGGCGCGCTCCAGGCTGTAGCGGCCGATGCCGTTGAGAAGGGCCGCCCCGGTGATGCGCTCCGGGTTGAGCCCGGCGAACACCTGCTTGAGACCCTGGCCGGCCACACCGACCAGCCTGTCGTCGGGCACCGCCACGTTGTCGAAGAACAGCGTGTACTGCTTCTCCGGCTCCACGATCTCGGTCGGGATCACCTGCTTCGACAGGCCGGGCGAGTCGGCGTCGACGATGAACAGCGACAGCTCCCCCCGGCCGGTGCGCTCGTCCAGACCCGTCCGGGTGACCACCAGGATCGCCTCCGCCTCGTCCACCCCCGAGATGTAGGTCTTGGTGCCGTTGAGCACCCAGCCGTCACCCTCCCGGCGGGCGGTGGTGCCGATCCGGTGGGAGTTCGAACCGGCATCGGGTTCGGTGATGGCGAAGGCCATCTTGTAGCGGGGGTCGCCCTGGCCGCACAGCTTGGGCAGCCACTCCGCCCGCTGCTCCTCGCTACCGAACCGGGCGATCACAGAACCGCAGATGGCCGGGGACACGATCATCAGCAGCAGCGGGGCCCCGCCGGCGGCCACCTCCTCGCACACGATGGCCAGCTCGGTGATGCCCTGGCCGCCGCCCCCGTACTCTTCCGGCAGGTTCACTGACATGAACCCGGCGGCGGCGAGCGTCTCCCACAGCTCGTGCGCCCGCTCACCG
>JAKAXG010000191.1 GCA_021827225.1 Actinomycetes bacterium
TGGGGGAGTGCTCCGAGTTCTGCGGTCTCTACCACTACGCCATGCACTTCGAGCTCGAGGCGGTGCCGCCGGCGCAGTTCACGGCCTGGCTCCACCACAAGGAACTGACCTCCCCCCGGACAGGAGCCCCCTGATGACCGCCACCGACGTCGGCCTGACCGGAGCGGCCGGGCCAGGTGCCGGCGACCGGCCGCCGGCCCCCACCGAGGCCCGGGGCCTGGCCGGGGCCTTCACCACCACCGACCACAAGAAGATCGGGCTGATCACCCTGATCACCGGCATGGTGCTCTTCGCCGCCAACGGGGCCCTGGCGCTGGTCATGCGGGCCCAGCTGGCCCGGCCCGACCAGCACATCGTCAGCCCCCACCTCTACAGCGAGCTGTTCACCCTGCACGGCACCGGGATGATCTTCATGGTGATCACCCCCTTCGCCATCGGGCTCGGGGTGTACCTGGTCCCGCTGCAGGTGGGGGCACCGTCCATCGCCGCCCCCCGCATCACCCTGCTCGGCTACTGGCTCTACACCGCCGGGGCGGTTGCTCTCTATTCGGGGGTGTTCGTCGGCGGCGGGGCGGCCGACGCCGGCTGGTACTCCTACACCCCCCTCTCGGATGCCATCTACAGCCCCGGACAGGGGCAGAGCCTCTGGATCGTCGGCACCTTCCTGGCCGCGTCCGGCATGATCCTGCAGGCCTCGACGGTGCTGTGGACGGCCACGCGCATGCGGGCGCCCGGCCTGACGCTGATGCGCATGTCGGTGTTCACCTGGTCGATGGTCGTGACCGTCATGATGGTCATCGCCTCGTTCCCGTCCCTGCTGGTGGCCTCCTCACTGATGGCGGCCGGCCGGATGGACCCGGCGATCTTCAACAACAACATGATGAACATCGCCTACGACAACCTGTTCTGGTTCTACGGGCACCCCGTGGTCTACGTGATGTTCTTCCCCTTCGTGGGGGCGGTGGCCGAGTCCCTGGCCACCTTCGCCGGCAAGCCCTACGTCGGCTACAAGTTCACGGTGGCGGCACTGATGACCTTCGCCGCCCTGTCGATGGCGGTCTGGGGTCACCACCTGTTCGCCACCGGGCAGTCCGCCAACGACTACTACAGCCTGACCACCATCATGCTGTCGGTGCCGGCGGGGGTGGAGTACTTCGGTTTCCTCGGCACGGTCGTCACCGGGCGGATGGTCTACACCACCTCCATGCTGTTCGCCCTGGCGTTCATCCCCCAGTTCGCCATCGGCGGGCTGAGCGGGATCATGCTCGGCACCCCGGTGCTGGACTACCACTTCAACGGTTCGTACTTCGTGGTGGCCCACTTCCACTACACCCTCTTCGCCGGCAGCGTGTTCGGCTTCTTCGCCGGGCTGTACCTGTGGTGGCCCAAGGCGACCGGCACCATGCTGAGCGAGCGGCTGGGCAAGGTGCACTTCTGGCTGATGGTGGTGGGCACCAACGTGACGTTCCTGCCCATGTTCTTCGCCGGTTACTTCGGGATGCCCCGCCGGGTGGCGACCTACCCGGCGGGGGAGGGGCTGAGCGTGTTCAACCTGATATCCAGCATCGGGGCCGGGATCCTGGCGGTGGCCATGATCGTCTTCGCCATCAATGTGGTCCGTTCGCTGCGCAAGCGGGTTCCGGCTCCGGCCGACCCGTGGGGCGGCCACACCCTGGAGTGGGCGACCACCTCCCCGCCGCCCCGGTACAACTTCACCGCCATCCCCCCGATCCGCTCCTACTACCCGTTGCTCTCGCTGCGGGAGGAGCAGAAGGAAAAAGAACTGGTCATCGGGAGTGACGGCCAATGAGCAGCCTGAAGAAACTGATGAAGACCAGGGGGGCCCTCGTCGTCGGGGTCTGGGCCCTTATCAATCTGGTGATCGTGTCGTGGCACTTCGCCTTCAACTCCGACTCCCAGATGCAGCAGTTGATCATCCCCTGGGCCATGGTGGGGCTGCTGATGCTGGTCACCCTGGCCGTCCTGCTCGTCCCGAGAGGCGCCCGGCGGCCCGTCGGCACCCCGCCCGGCGCCGGCCGGTCCCGCAACGGAGCACCGGCCGCGGCCTTCGCCGCCGCCTGCCTGGCCGGCGGGCTGGCCTGGGTGTTCGGGGTGTTCATCGCCTACTTCGCCCTGCCGTTGCTGGCGTTCTGCGTGGCCCGGTGGCGGGTGGAGTGGTCCGAGCGCCGCCAGGAGAACCGGTCCTGATGGCCCGGTCCGGGTTCCGGCTCCGGCGGATGGCCCTCATCTGGGCGCCGCTGATAGCCGCCGCCGCCATCGGGGGCTGGCTCCTGGTCCCGACCGGCCCCGAGGCCCTGCTGGCGGCGTCCGGCCCCACCTCCACCACCTCCCCCGGCCGGCAGGCCGTCTCGCCGGGGACGCCCCTGCATCCGGCGGTGATCGGGGCCAACATGGTCGGGGCCCACGGGATCCCGGCCACCGTGTTGTGGCAGCAGGACTGCGCGGTGTGCCACGGGGAGAACGGCCGGGGCACGAACCGGGCCCCCAGCCTGGTGGGGGTGGGCGAGGCGGCGGTGGACTTCGAGCTGTCCACCGGGCGCATGCCGAAGAAGGACTCGATGTCGAGGACCCGGCCGTACTCGGCCATCCTCCCCCAGGCCGACATCAAGGCCCTCGACCGCTACGTGACCGCCCTGGTGGCGGGAGGCGGCCCGGCCATCCCTTCGGTCAACCCGGCCGCCGGTGACGTGGCCAAGGGCCAGGAGCTGTTCATGGAGAACTGCGCGGCGTGCCACAGCTGGTCCGGTCAGGGCGGCATCCTCTTCGACCGGTCGGTGCCGGCCATCACCGAGGCCACCCCCACCCAGCTGGGGGAGGCGGTGCGCATCGGCCCCGTCGTCATGCCCAAGTTCGGGCCCCGGGAGCTGACGCCCAGGCAGGTGGACGACATCGACGCCTACGTGCAGTCGCTCAAGCACCTCCATGACCAGGGAGGGGACCCGATATCGCACCTGGGTCCCTTCGCCGAGGGGGCGGTGGCCTGGCTGATCGCCATGGTCGGGGTCGTGTTCGTGTCTCGTTGGATCGGAAAGCGCGGATGAAGGAACAGACCAGAAAGCAACGACGGGCGTCCAACGCCGTCATGGCCTGCCTCGTGGGGGCGGCCGTGCTCGGCTGCGGGATGGCTGTGGTGTACTGGACGACGGGCAACATCGGCCTGGAGGGCGGCCTGCTCGGGGCGTGCTTCCTGCTGCTGGCGGTGGGCCTGGTGCTGTGGGCCCACCACCTGCTCCCCGAGGGTCCGTACATGGAGGAGTACCCGGACCTGCAGAGCCCGCCCCGGGAGGAGGCCGCCGTGCTGGCGACCCTGGACCGGGGCGGTATCGGCCGGCGCCGGGTCCTGCTCGGTTCCCTCGGTGCGGTCGGGGTGACGATCGGAGCCAGCATCCTGTCCACCATCCGCTCGTTCGGGCCGTCGCCCAACTCGCTGGCCCACACCCCGTGGAGGCAGAAGCGCCTCGTCGTCGACTCCGACGGTCGGCCGGTCAAGCTGGGGGACCTGCCAGTGGGGGCGGCCCTGTCGGTGTTCCCCGAGGGGTTCATAGAGGCCCCGTACGTGGCCTGCATGCTGATCCATCTTCCCCCCGGGACCAACCACCCGCTGAAGGGCCGGGCCTCGTGGGCCCCCGGCGACTACATCTGTTATTCGAAGGTGTGCTCGCACGCCGGTTGCCCGGTGAACCTGTACAACCGGGCCACCCTGGACATGGAGTGCCCCTGCCACCAGTCCACCTTCGCGGTGACCCACGGCGCCGAGCCGATCTTCGGCCCGGCCGCCGGCCCCCTGGCCCAGCTGCCGCTGTCGGTGGATCCGGACGGGTCGCTGCGCTCCGCCGGGGACTTCTCCCAGCCCCCGGGGCCCGTGTTCTGGCACTGGTCCGGGACCACGTCGGAGGCCTGAGGGCGTGCCGGCCGAACCCGTCCGCAAGCTCAACGCCGCCATGGACGAGCGGCTGGGCAGCCAGAAGTTCCTGAAGACCGCCCTCGACCACATCTTCCCGGACAACTGGTCGTTCATGCTGGGCGAGGCCGCCTTCTACTGCTTCCTGATCCTGGTGGCCACCGGGGTGTGGCTGGCGTTCTTCTTCGACCCGAGCGACACCACCGTGGTGTACCAGGGCTCGTACCTGCCGCTGCACGGCCAGTCCATGAACGCCGCCTACGAGTCGGTGGTGCACATCAGCCTGGACGTGCGGGCCGGCCTGCTGATCCGCCAGGTCCACCACTGGGCGGCCGACCTGTTCATCGCCATCCTGGTGTGCCACCTGGCCCGCATCTTCTTCACCGGGGCATTCCGCAAACCCCGCGAGATCAACTGGATGATCGGGGTCACGCTCCTGCTGCTGTCCATCTTCAACGGGTTCAGCGGCTACTCGCTCCCCGGCGACCTGATGTCGGGCCTGGGCCTGCGCATCGGCTACTCCATCGCCGAGTCCATCCCCATCGTCGGGGGCTGGGCCGCGTACCTGTTCTTCGGCGGCCAGTTCCCCTCCAACGAGCTGACCCACCGGCTGTACCTGCTGCACGTGTTCGTGGTGCCGCTGCTGATATTCGCCCTGCTCGGCGCCCACCTGGCCCTGATCTGGCGCCAGAAGCACACCCAGTTCCCCGGCACCGGCCGGACCGAGAAGCGCCTGGTCGGCTCCCAGCTGTGGCCCACCTACGCCTTCCGCTCGGCCGCGCTGATGTGCGCGGTGGCCGGGATCCTGTTCATCCTGGGCGGCCTGGTGCAGATAAACCCCGTCTGGGAGTACGGCCCCTACCACCCGTACATGGCCAGTTCCTTCGCCCAGCCGGACTGGTACACAGGCTGGATGGAGGGATCGTTGCGGCTGTTCCCGCCGTGGCGGATCAACATCTTCGGCTGGGTCATCCCCGACCTGTTCTGGTCCGGGGTGGTCATCCCCGCCGGGACCTTCGTGCTCATGTACGCCTACCCGTTCATCGAGCGGTGGTGGACGGGTGACCGCCTGTCGCACAACCTCCTGGACCGGCCACGGGACCGGCCCGGCCGCACCGCCGTGGGGGTTGCCATCTTCACCGCCTACACTGTGCTCACCGTCGCTGGCGCCCAGGACGTGTTCGGCCACTACCTGAACCTCCAACAGGCACCGCTCACCTTCGGCCTGCGGGGCATGGTCATCGGCCTGCCGGTGATAACCGGCCTCATCGCCTGGCGCATCTGCCGGGGCCTGCGGGGCGTCATGCCCGAGCCGACCGAGGCCCCCGAGGGCGAGGCCAGCACCGGGGCCATGCCCCCGCTCCGCCGCTACCTGCCGGCGCGCACCGCCTGGCAGGGAGAGGAGGGGCAGCGCCAGCCGGCCGCGGCCGCAGCCGGCCCCGGGGCCTCGAGCCCCCCTTCGGGGGTGGGCGCCGCCCTGTCCCGGGTCGTCTCGCGGCTATCCCGGAGCGGCCGGTGAGACCGTTGCGGGCCGCCCTGGTGGCCGGGGTGATGGCCGTGGTCGGGGCCGGATGCTCGAGCGGATACGGGCTGGCCGACGCCGGGCCGTCCGGCCGTCCCAGCTCCACCGCCGCCCTGCAGAACCTGGCCGGCCGGGTCCACTTCATGATGGACGAGTCCGGGATTCCCATCCAGAACGGCCACATCGGCTGCGCCCCCGACGCCGGCGGCCGGACCGTGACCTGCTACGGGGAGACCGCCACCACCCCGGTCGACCAGGTGAAGGGCACCTTCGTCACGTCGTCGCCGGTCGCCGGGCCGTCCGGCTGCCCCGGAACCCTGACGGTCCGGGACGGGACCATCCTGGTCAACACCGTGGCGGAGAACCCGTGCCGATGAACACGGTCGCCCCCGAGCTGATCCGGCCCCCCCGCCACCGCCGGGAGGGGTCCATCCGGTGGTTGTGCGGGCGGTCGCTGCTGTTGCACCTGACGCTGGTGATCGTGGCCCCGGTGTGCCTGCTGGCCGGGTGGTGGCAGCTGCAGCGGGCGCTCGGAGGCAACACCTTGAGCTACGTGTACGTGTTCGAGTGGCCGGCTTTCGCCGGGGTGGCCTTCTGGGCGTGGTGGGCGCTCCTCACCGCCCCCTCCCGGGCGCCGGCGGCCCCCGCGGAGGCGACGCGCCCGGGCCGGACCGAGCGAGCCGACCGGGGGGAGCAGCTGCTCGCCGCCCGGAGGACCCCGCTGCGCTGGGACCGGGCCGGGGAGAGCGGCCGGCTCCAGGCGTACAACGACTATCTGGCTGATCTCAACGCCAGGCCCCCCCGGCGCTGGCGCAGGAGGCGATGGTGAGGGACCTGGTGGAGGCGGTGCGGGCCGAGCACCGGAAGGTGCTGGAACTGGGCGACGAGATCCTGGCCCGCTGCGAGGAGGGACCGGTCGGGGAGCGGAGGGCCCGCCGGGTCATCGACGCCCTGGTGGCCCTGGAGTCCCGCCACGAGGCGGCCGAGGCCCGGGTCCTGTGGCCGGTGGTGCGCGACGTGCTGCCGGAGTACGCCGACCTGCGGGAGACGGCCCGGGCCCAGGAGCGACAGGCCCGCCGCCACATCTACCGGTTGCACAAGGCGGCCGGACGGGAGGGGACGGAGCCGCTGGCCGCCGCGGTGGTGCGCGAGGTGGTGGCGCACGTGGGCATGGAGGAGAGCCAGATCCTGCCGTCCCTGGCCGCCGCCCTGAGCCCCAATGACTCCATCCGCCTCGGACTGCTCTACCAGCGGCTGTCGGCCACCGCCCCCACCAGACCCCACCCCCGGGTCCCGGCCGTGCCGGGGGTGCTGTCCCTGGTGGGCCCGGTCGCCGGCCGGGTGGACCGGGTGAAGGACCTGCTCAGGATCCGCTAGGGCCGGCCGCCCACGACGGCACGGTCCACTCCAGGTCCGGGGTGGCTCGGGCCTGCTCCCGGCGCTCCTCGCGCAGGGCGAAGGCGAACCACTGGACCACTATCGCCACCAGCCAGAGGCTGCACGCCCCGGTGGCCGCCACCAGGAACACCTCCCCGCCGGCGCGGGTGTCGGCCAGGGTGTTGATCGGGGAGATGGGGGTGGACTGGAACCGCATCCATATCCCGGGCAGGGCCTCCAGCGGCATGGAGAGCAGCAGGAGGACCACCCGGGCCGGGTGGGACAGGTGGTGGCGGGAGGCGTCGGGAGCGACGAGCGGTGGCCAGTACAGCAGGCCGGCGGCCAGCAGCAGGACGTGGCCGGCTTCGTGGGCCGCCTGGTGGGTGACGAGGTAGTCGTAGACCCCCCGGTCCACGAGCATCACCCACATGGTGGTGAAGTAGACGATCCCGGCTACCACCGGGTGGGTCAGCACCGTGATCACCGGGGAGCGCATCAGGCGGGTCACCCGGACCTGGACCGCCCGGGCGCTGGACTGGGCGGCGAGAGGCACCGGCCGGCCGAGGGCCAGCAGGGGCGGGGCGGCCATCATCAGCAGGATGTGCTGGACCATGTGCAGCGTGACGCTGGTGTCGTCGTAGAACGCCAGGCCCGACCCCACCGCCACCCAGATGGCCGCCAGCCCGGCCAGGAATGAGGCCGTGTGGCGGACCGGCCATCTGCGGCCCCGCCCGGCCAGGCGGCGCACACCGGCCAGGTACAGCCCGCCGGCGGCCGCCAGGGTGGCAGCGGCGGCCAGGTCCGGGATCCCGCTCTGGACCCCGGTCAGCAGGACCGACCATCGCACCCCGGGCAGCACGCCCCCTAGTTACCCCGCCGGGCGCCGCCGTCCCATCCCAGCCGCCTGCTCCCGCCCGCTCAGTGGCGCAGGGGGTGCGCCCCCCGGTGGTCGGCGTGGA
>JAKAXG010000192.1 GCA_021827225.1 Actinomycetes bacterium
ATCTTCGCTGTCGGCCCGGCCCCGGCCGCCGTACGTGCGCCTCACCGTCAAGCAGGCCGGCGACTTCTCCGAGGGCGTGGCCCGCCTCCGCCCCGGGACCCGGGTCGTCGTGGAGGGCCCCTTCGGAGCCTTCACCGCCGACGCCATGCGCCAGCGCAAGGCCCTCCTGGTGGCCGGCGGGATCGGGGTCACGGCCATGCGGGCGCTGCTGGAGGACCTGCCCCGGGCGTCGAACCCCTACGTGATCATCCGGGCGTCGCGGGAGGACGACCTGGTGCTGCGGGAGGAGATAGCCGAGCTGGTGCGGCACCGGCACGGGACGCTCCAGGAGCTGATCGGGTCCCGGGAGCAGGTGGTGGTCACCGACCGGCTGCTGCGCAAGCTGGTGCCGGACCTGCCCCGGCGCGAAGCGTTCGTGTGCGGCCCCCCCGAGTTCGTGCAATCGGCGGTTTCAGCCATCGAGCAGGCGGGGGTGCCCCGCCAATCCATCCACTACGAGGAGTTCAGTTGGTAGCGGACATGTGCTGGAGTGACGTCCCCTACGGCGGCCGCGGACGGGGAGCGGCTGCAGGGAGCGGTTCGTGAAGCGGGCCCCGTTCGTGATGGCGGCCACCGTCGCCGGGCTGGCGGGGGTGCTCAGCTACCACACGAAGAGCACCTCGCTCGCGTCGCTGAGCTCGCCGGCGGGTCAGCCGACCCCGGCGGGCGGCAAGGGCGGGGGATCAGGCAAGAGCGGCAGCGGTGCCACCTCGCCGTCCACGACGGCTCCGCCGTCGAGGGCGTCCGGCCCGGCCGGCCCGCCGTCGAGCGCGGCCAAACCGGCGGCGGCCGCTCCGCCGGCCAGCGGGAGCGCTACCGGGGCCCTCGAGCAGTACGGATACGGGGAACTGAGCGTCCGCGTCACCGTCGCCTCCGGCCACATCACCTCGATCAGCACCTCGCAGCTGCAGACGGCCGAGAGCTACTCGCAGCAGATCGCCGTGCAGGCCATACCCATGCTGCGCTCGGAGATCCTCAAGGCCCAGAGCACCCGGGTCTACGGGATCACCGGCGCCACCTACACGAGCGAGGCCTACGCCACCTCGGTGCAGTCGGCGCTGGACAAGTTGCACTTCAAGTGAGCCGGCGGGGCCCCTGCCGCAGCTTCAGGGCCGCCGCATCGCACCAGCCGTCGTGACGCGGGCCGGTCCGGGATCGTTCTGGGCCGGTACGGGCCCGTTGCTCGCCGGGACCGGATAGGCAGGCCCGTAGTCGGCGGTGCCGGCGAAGCCGAGAAGCACGTTCTGTTCGACCACTGTGGGGTCGCCCATGGAGGTGGCGGGCAGGGCGGGCACCGCGCTGACCGGTGCGCCCAGAGCAGGCAGGGCGGCGGTCAGGTCGCCCACGGTGGAGTAGCGCCAGGGCGATATGTGCAAGCCCCCGGCACCGGTCAGCGCCCCCGGGCTCAGGAAGACCTTCTCGACGAGCTTGTGGGTGGAGACGTGGTCGAAGGTGTCCCGGCAGACCCAGCCGCCGGCGCTGAAGGGGGAGATCACCAGGGCCGGGACCCGGAAGCCCAGCCCGACCGGGCCCAGCACGCCCCCCCAGTCGGTGGGCGGACCGCCCGCCGCGTTCGTCGGATCGGCGGTCGTGACGTACTCACCGTCGAACTGGCCGCCGGGTGCGGCACCGCTCGGGAGGTCGCTGAGGGCGGTGACGGTGGGCCCGGGGGTGGCCGGGGCGACGTGGTCGAAGAAGCCGCCGTTCTCGTCGAACACCACGAGGAACACCGTGGACGCCCACACCTCAGGGTTGCTGACCAGGGTCTGGAGTATCTGTGACACCAGGTACTCGCCGTACTCGGGGGGTGTGGCCGGGTGCTCGCAGTTGGCGATCGGAGGCATGATCCATGACACCTGCGGGAGCGTGCCGGCCAGCACGTCGGCGGCGAATCCCTCGGGGTACAGCGGTGTCAGGCCCTGGGCGGCGTTCTGGACCTGCGCCGCGCTGGACGGGGTGGCGAAGCTCTTGAAGTAGTTGAGGACGTTGAACAGCACGTTGGAGGTGGGATCCTGGTAGACCTTCCAGGTGACGCCGTGCTCGGTCAGCAGTTCCGGCAGGGTGGGCCAGTCGAGGCTGCCGAGCATCTGCTCCCGGTTGGTGACGTAGGTCTCGAGGACCGGTCCACCCCGGTCTCCGGAGTGAGCGCCCAGGCTGCCCGACATCCACATCAGCCGGTTCGGGTCGGTCGGCCCGAGCACCGAGCAGTGGTACCCGTCGCACACCGTGAAGGCGGAGGCCAGCGCCCGGTAGAACTGCAGCGAGTCCCGGGGGCGGTAGTAGCCCATGGTGGTCACGCCGATCGGCGCCGTCGACGGTCCCAACTCGGGCAGGCCGAGCGGGCCGGAGGAGAACTGCAGCTTGGCGGTGCCGTCGTTGAGCAGGTGCTGGACCGCGAACTGGTCCATGCTGCCATCGTTCCAGCAGAGGTGCTGGGGGCCCCAGTCGTGGGTGATGTCGTTGAGGGTCTGGCCGTTGGCGGTGGGCGGGTCGCTGACCAGTTCGAAGGGGCTCAGGTAGGTGTCACCGCCGACCCGGAGCAGGACCGTTCCATCTTTTTCCAGCGTCGTCTGCTGGAACACGCTGCCCGGGTCGGTCCGGGGTCCGCCCGTATACGACTGGTAGGAGGTGGAGTCGGCGAAGCCGCGGACCCCGCCCATGGTGCCGAAGTAGTGGTCGAAGGACCGGTTCTCCTGCATCAGCATCACGATGTGCTTGACATCCTTCAGGGACGAGCCGGCGGGCGTGATGGCCAGGGCCCGGTCCAGGATGTCCCCCGGCAGTGCCACGGCGCCGGCCGCTGCCCCGGCCATGGTCAGGAAGCGACGCCGGCTCATCCGGTCCCCACGCATGCTGTTCAAGGTTCAGCCTTTCGGTCGGTCCGGGCCGCCTCCCCGTGCAGCCGGTGCTCGACGTCACTTCTTCGCCCCGGAGCGGCCGGACTCCTGCCGGACCGGACCGACCGAACCCGGCGTCAGGCGGAGGTCCTGGCGCTCCTGAACAGCCAGCGATCGAACAGCAGGAACTGCACCACCCACAGGCAGCCGGTCGTGCCGATGCTCGTCACCTCGAGCACCAGGGTGCGCACCGACTGCGACCAGCCCGCCGCGGTGGCGTGGTAGCCCATCGCGTGCACCGCCAGGCTGGAAATGGCGAGTTCCAGGAAAGCCCAGATCCAGAACGGTAGGACCTCGGTACCCAGCGACGCCCGGCCGTCCCTGCCCCACACCCAGCGCCGGTTCATCTCGAACGCCGGGACGGTGGCGGTGGCGGTGGCGATGACGTTGGACCAGCCGGCATCGAAGTGGATGATGCCCACCAGGAAACCGAGGACGCTGATGGTCGTCAGATTGGCGACGATCGAGGTGGCGGTGTACCGCCACAACTGCAGGAGACGGGACCGGTGACGTGAGAGAAGGGAGGTCGGCAATCTTTCGGACATCGATGACGGGTCGGGGGGTGGCCGTCATGTGCCATACCTTTGTAGCGCCAATAGTCCGCTTTTTTGGGTCGGGCAACGGCCAGGATGGCGGAAACGTCGGCTTCGAGCCCGGTCAGGGGCAGATCGAGCGGTAGCCGGCACCCTGGACGTAGCGGGTCCACTCGGCCCGGGTCAGGGGGTCGCCGGCGAGGGAGCAGACGGTGAGGGCTGCGCTGGCCGCCCGGTAGCGCCAGAAGTAGAGGGTGCGGGCGGAGCCGGCGGCGGTGAGAACCTGGCTGTCGGGGGTGAACCGGACGGTGAAGATCGCGCCCTGGACCGCCCTGAGGGTGTCCATGAGCCGGGGCCGGGCCGGGTCGGAGATGTCCCAGATCCAGACCGACTGGCTGGTGGAGCCGGCGGCCAGGTACCGACCGTGGGGGCTGACGGCTATCTGGAAGATGTACCCGGTCGGGCCGGTGAGGGGAGGCCCGAGGCGGCGGGGCCGGGCCGGATCGGTGACGTTCCAGAGGCGCACCGTCCCGTCGGCGCTACCGGCGATGAGGGTCCTGCCGTCGGGCGTGAAGGCGGCGGCGTACGCGTAGCTGGCGAATCCGCCGACGGTCGAGACGAGGACCGGATGGGTCGGGCGGGCGATGTCGTAGAGGAGAACCCTGTCGCCGGTGGTGGCCGCGGCCAAGAGGCGGCTGTCAGGGCTGATGGCGAATCCCAGCACCTCGCCGTTCCCGGTTCTCAGCGTCGGCAGGGGAGCCGGTCGCGACGGATCGGTGACGTCCCACAAGCGGACCTGACCGCCGTCATCGCTGCTCGCCAGCAGCTTCCCGTTGGGGCTGAAGCCCAGCTGCTCGATCAGAGGCTTGTTCCCCGTCATGGGGGGTCCTATCGCCACCGCCCGGCCGGGTGCTGTCAGGCGGAACAGCTGGATGGCGGGCTTGGCGTCGGCTGCGGCCAGGAGCCTCCCGTCCGGGCTGAGGGCGGCGGCCCCCGCCACCGGCCCGAACCCCGGCGGCATCGACAGCGCTCCCAGCTTCACCGGGCCACCAGGATGGGTCATGTTCCATGCGTCCACCGTGCCCTGGTTGCCGGAGGTGCTGACGTAGAGGTACCGGCCGTGTGGCGTGTAGTCCAGGCTGAAGACGTTTCCCCCCTCCCGGTAGGTGGACGGGGTTGGCACAGGCCACAGCCGGGTCACCCCACCGGAGTCGGCGGTCACCAGCCGGTGGCCCCCCTGCCCGAACGCGACGGAGGTCACGGGGTTCGGAGCGCTGAGGGTATCGATCACGGTCCAGGTGCGGGTGTCGTACAGGTGGACGGAGCCGTCCGCCGAGCCGGCCGCCAGGACGGCGCCGTCCGGGCTGAAGGCGGTCGCGTACATCACGCCGGAGGCCCTCACCGCAGGGCCGCCCGTCGTGCTCATCCTCCCGGACGCTGCGACGCTCCAGACATGGACCGACCCGTCGCGGCTGGCGGCGGCCACGCGATGCCCTCCAGGGCTGAAACTGACGCTCTCCAGGTTGGAGGTACCGGCGCCCGGGGCGAGCTCCGGGCGGGGATCGGCTCGGACCCAGACGGCCAGGGTGCCGTGGGCGCCGGCGGCGGCCAGCTGCCGGCCGTCCGGGCTGTAGGAGACGGACTTCACCGCGACCCCCCCAGGGGTGTGGAGCACCGGGAGCGGGACGGGCCGGCCCGGGCCGGCGACGCCGAACTGGTGGACGGTCCCGTCGGCGTCCGCCGCCGCCAGCCTGTTCCCGTGGGGGCTGAAGGCCAGCGAGTAGACCGTGCCGGTGAACCCTGCGAGGGTGGCGAGGGGCACCGGACGGGCCGGGTCGCCGAGGTTCCAGACCTGGACGTCGTCACCGGTACCGCCGGCTGCCAGCAGCCGCCCGTCGGGGCTGAGCGCTACCGCGTAGTCCTGCTTGCCCGCCGGATCCAGATGCAGCTCTGCCAGGCGGGCGGGCGGGTTGGTGCCCTGGTTGTAGATCTCGACGGTGTCGGTGGCCGACTGGGCCACGGCCAGGAGCCCGTCACTGGAATCGGAAGCCACGAACTCCGGGCCCACCGGACCGAGCAGCCGGGTCGGTAGTTCACCGGCGGTGGTATCGACCAGGGCGGAGCGGGCGTCGACGGTGGGCGAGATGCGATACGAGGCCAGCGCCAGTTCCGCGGCCAGCGACGGGTCCGCCGGCTGCAGCCGGCGGGCTTCCACCGCTACCTGGCGGGAAAGGGCCTGGTTCCTGGTCCGCACTGCGCTGTCCCGGGCGTCGAGCGCCAGCGCGGCCAGCACGATGGCGGCCGCCGCCAGGACCGCCACCGCGGCCAGGAGCTGCTGGGTCCGCCGGACCCGGCGCCGGTCCGCCCGCTGGTGGCGGTCCCGGACATCCACGGACCTGGCCAGGAAGCTGCGCTCCACCCGGGAAACCTCGCGGCCGGGCCGGGAGGCGTGCTCGAGGGTGGTCGCCAGCCGGGCCCCGCTCCACAGAAGCGAGTCGTCGCCAGCCGCGGAACGCCACTCGTGGGCGGCGCCGGCGAGCTGATCGTGCAGATGGAGCCAGTCGCGGTCGGACTCCACCCAGTCGCCGAGGCGGGGCCAGGCGCGCAGCAGGGCCTCGTGGCTGATCTGCACCGCGGCGGCGTCGGCGGTCAGCAGGCGGGCGGCCACGAAGCGCTCCAGCACCGACTCGGCCCGCCGGTCCCGGTCCGGGTCCCCGGTCTCGGTGAGCGACGATCGGGGCGCCCGCCGGCGGGTCGGCGGGCCGTCGCCGTCTACCCTCACCAGGCGGGAGAACAGGGACCGGGCAGTGTCACGCTCCTGCTCGGACAGGTCGCCGTAGAGCCGCTCGGCGGCCTGGCTCACCGCTCCGTGAAGCCCGCCCACGCTGCGGTAGTCGGCGACGGTCATCTGGTTGCGGGACGCTCGCTCCCAGGTGGCGAGCAGGGCGTAGGAGAGGAGGGGCAGCGCCCCTGGATCGTGGGCGAAGCCGGGCGGGCTGCCCGGCGTCAGGTCGGCCAGGACCAGTTCCACCAGTCCCGCCTCGACGGCGGCACCCACCCGCTCGGCCGGGCCGAGTACCGCCTCCCGGAGCTCGCCGGCGGTCATGGGGCCGAGGAGGATCTGGTTGTGCCGCAGGGCCGGTAGCAGCACGGCCTCAGCGGCCGCGGCCTGGTAGAAGTCCGCCCGGAGGCCGAACACGACCGTGGCGCAGCGCTGCAGCTCGCCGATGCGCTGGAGAAGGCCCGGTTTCCGGGTGGAAGAGGCGGTGAGAGCCTCCTCGACCTGGTCGACGATCACCACCGGGGGAGGACCGCTGCTACCGCGGATCTCCTCGACCATCCGCGGGGTCAGCTGCTCCGGTGTCAGGTACCGCGCCGCTGTCCCGGCCAGTTCGGGCCCGGGCCGGGTACGGAGCGCCGGCAGGAGGCCGGCCATGAGAAGCGAGGACTTCCCCGATCCCGACGGCCCCACCAGCGCCACCGACTCCCCGCTCCCGGGACCGGCGTGGCGGATCTGGCGGATCCGCCCGAGCAGTTCCCCGACCACCGCCTGTCTGCCGAAGAAGAGCTCCTCGTCGCCTTCACCGAGGGGTTCGAGGCCCCGGTAGGGGGGCCGGGTCTTGGTGGCCCGGCCGTCAGAGGCGCCCCGGGCCCGGTTGAGCGCCTCGACCCACAACTCCTGGTGGGCGCCGTCGGTGACCCCGCACTCCGCCAGCAGCTGTCGGTACAGGCTGAGCTGGCGGAGATTGGGCAGGTGCCGGCCCGCGAAGTAGTCGCCGAGTGTGGCGATGGGCGCGCCGAGACGGCGGGCCAGCTCGCGCACGGTGAGCCCCGCTTCCGAGCGCAGCACCGTCAGCTCCCTCGCCAGGTCGCCCTTGGTCCTGACCTTCCCCGGATCGGCGCTGCTACCCGCCAACCACCAGCGCCTCCCGTTCCGCCACCCGCCGGTCAGCCACCCGCCGGTCAGCCGATGACGCGACCGATGATAGCAGGACTGCCGTGTTGTCCGGTATGTGGCGGCGCGCCGGACGCTGTCCGACGTTGTCCGGAGTTGATCCCGGGGGCGGTCAGGCGCGACGGGCGTGGGTACGTTGGATCAGCGGGCAGCGGTGCACCGGCAGGGACTTCGAGGCTCTGCCGGTGCTACCTGCTGGGGGGCGTCCGGCCCGCCCGCTCCCCGGTGCGCTGGGGCGGACCCGGCGCCAACCCACCCCGGCGCCGTCTTCCGGCCCACCGGATCGGGCGGGCTGTGTCCCCCGGCCGGCTACGGGAAGGGGGACCTGCGACCCCCCGGGTC
>JAKAXG010000193.1 GCA_021827225.1 Actinomycetes bacterium
TCTCGGACCCGGCTTCGGCTGCGGCCCTCTCCGCCCTGCCGGGGCTGGTCCTCGACGGGGATGTGGTGGCCCGGGTGGCCCGCTCGGGCGGCGATCCGCGGACCGGGGTCCTGGCCGCCCACGCCCTGTCACGGGCCATGCTCTCGATCCCCGGCATCGCCGGTGTCAACCTGTCGGGCTCGGCTTCCACCGCCTCGGAGGCGGAGTCCGCCGCCATGATGGCCGAGCTCGGCACCCGGATCAGAGAGGCGATGCCGCTTGGCTGAGGTCCGCCGCGACGAGGACGTCCTCGAGGACGAGTTCGACCAGCTGGCCGGCTGGACCGCCGGGATCATCGAGCGCCTGGACCTGGCCGACCCGGTGCCCGCCGCCTGCAACGGCAGCGGCAGCCCCGCCTCGCTGGGTTGGCTCGTGGATCGGATGCGCCTGGATTCCCGGTCGCTGGTGCTCGACACCGGCGCCGGTCTGGGCGGGCCGGCGGCGTGGCTGGCGCGCACCTCGGGGGCCACCCTCGTGACCTCCGAGCCGATGAGGGGAGCCGCTCTCGGGTCCCGGCGGCTGTTCGGTACTCCCGGTGTAGTGGCCTGGTCGCACCAGCTGCCCTTCGGCTCCGGCCGCTTTGCGGGTGCCCTGGCCCTGGCCGTGCTGTCCACCGTGGCGGACAAGGAGGCCTACCTGGCGGAGGTGCGCCGGGTCCTGGCCCCGGGAGGCCGGCTGGGCCTGCTCGACTACGTCCGGACCGGCGGTCCATTGGTCGACCCCCCGGTCAACAACGAGTTCCTCCAGCCCGATCAGCTCGACCGGATCCTGGCCGCCAGCGGGTTCGAGATCGAGGGCCGGGCCATGGCGTCGGATCTGCCGGCCGCCCCCGACGAGTGGACCACGGTGTCTGACCGGGTCAGCCGGGCGGTGGCTGCCGCGCACCCCGGGGCGTCAGCCGTGGTTCGGGCCGGGGAGCAGCAGCAGCGGTTCGCCCGCCTGCTGTCGGCGGGATCTCTGGGGATCCGCCTGGTCACCGCCGTCCGGCCCTGATCGTGCCGCCGGAGAGATGGTCAGTCCGGCGGGGCGACGCGGGTCAGGAAGTCGACGACGGCGTCGTTGAACAGGTCGTTGCGGTCGCCGGCGACCATGTGCCCGGCTCCGGACACGTTGGCCATCTCGGCGTGGGGAACGAGTTTGAGGAGCTCCCGGGCGCCCTCCTCGCTCAGCAGGTCGCTGACCAGACCCCGGACCAGTAGCAGCGGGACGTCGAGGCGGCGGGCCGCCTCCTCGAGCTCGGCCGTGTCCACGAGCGAGGACCGGGTCTCGTCGGGGGATCCCAACCGGCCGGTCACGAACTGGGGGTCCCAGTGCCAGTACCAGCGGCCGTCCCGCTGGCGCAGGTTCTTCCTGAGGCCGGACAGGTCGCTCGGCCTCGGCCTGTGGGGGTTGTAGCCCTGGATGGCGTCGGCCACCTCCTCCAGCGACGCGAAGCCCTCCTCCATGTGCTCGAGCATGAACTGCGCGATCCGCTCCCGGCCCTGCTCCTCCATCCGGGGAGCCACATCGACCAGCACGAGAGCCGTCGCCATGCGCCGCTCCGCCGAGCCGGCGGGGGCGCCCAGCGCAGCCAGGGAGGCCAGGCCTCCCAGGGACGCGCCCACCAGGGCCGGTGGCCCGCCGACGGCCTCGGCCACCGCCCGCACGTCGGCGGCGAAGGCGTCCATGGTGTAGTCGCCGTCGGACGCCCACTCGCTCTCCCCGTGGCCCCGGAGATCGACCGTGTAGGCCCTCCACCCCCGGGCCGCCAGGTTGGCCGCCGTGCCGTCCCACGAATGGCGGGTCTGTCCTCCCCCATGGAAGAACACCACGGGGGATCCCGCCTCCGGGCCGGACACGTCGCCTACCAGCAGGTTGCCGTCCCGTCCGGTGAAATGGACCCTCTCGGCCCGAGCCGCGCACACGGCCGCCGATGGTATTGCGCGGCCCGGTCGCGGCGCCCGTCCGGGGTCGGGGGCCACGCCGTCAGTCGCAGAGCAACGCGCCCAGGTCCGGGCTGTCGAGCGCCGCCAGGGACTCGTCCACCCGTATGCCGTACAGCGCCGCGAGGGAGCACCTCGACCACAGCAGTGTCCGCAGTTCCAGGGCCGACAGCTCCGCCTCCCCGACGGTCTGCAGGTGGGCCGCCACCTGGTTCAGCGAGCGCATCGCTGTTTCGGTCAGTTCGCACATCGTGGGTCTTGCAGGTTCGTTCGCCACCGGGTGGAAGATCGACGCGGCCAAAGTGCGCCTTTACCCCGGACCGGTGGGATGGGCTTGGTTTCGCTCTTCGCTTCCGTATTGACCGGCCTGCACCGATCCCACCGGTTTTGCCGGCGGGCGGCGGAGGTCGTTCGCCTCTGTACCGCCGGCAGGCCACGGTCCCAGCATGGACCTGTGAGGCCCAGGCACCGGTCCCGGCCGACGGGCTGGTCGATCCCGATCGGCAGGTTCGCGGGGATCAAGGTGTACATCCATGTCACCTTCCTCCTCCTGATCGCCCTGGTCGCCTACGTGGACGGCCGGCCCGGAGGGCCCGGTGCGTGGGAGGGCACCTCCTGGGTGCTCCTCCTCTTCGCCTGTGTCCTTGTCCACGAGCTGGCCCACAGCGTGCTGGCCCGTCGCATGGGGGCCACCGTGAAGTCCATACTCCTGCTCCCCATCGGCGGGGTGTCGATGATCGAGAACATGCCCGAGAGGTGGACGCAGGAGTTCTGGATCGCAGCGGTCGGCCCTCTGGCCAGCATCGCCCTCGGGGTGGTCTCCATGCTGGCCACTCTGGTTGCCGGGTCGGCTCTTTGGCCGGTGGACCTGGTACGCGGCGGGCTGCTGCCCCGTCTGGCGTGGGCCAACCTGCTGCTCGGCTTCTTCAACCTGCTGCCGGCGTTCCCGCTCGACGGCGGTCGGGTGCTGAGGGCCGAGCTGGAGAGGCGCCACGACCTGTGGACCGCCACGCGCATGGCCGCCGGGTTGGGACGGGCCCTGGCCGTGGTCATGATGGTCGCCGGCCTGTTCTGGAACCTGTGGTTCCTGCTGATCGGCGTGTTCGTGTACATGGGGGCCGGCCAGGAGGAGCAGGCCACCGCCCTGCACATCCGGCTAACCGGCCGGGTGGTCGCCCAGTTCATGCGCAGCCCGGTGGCTGCCGTTGAGGGGGCGACGCTCGTCGATGCCATGCGCGACTGCTGGCCCGGTCCGCAGGTGGTCACCGTGGGTGGGCGGTACCTGGGGATGGTCATGGGTTCCGACGTGATGGCCGCTCCCGCCGGAACGCTGGTCTCGGAGATCACGGACCGCGAAGCTCCGGTCCTCTCCCCCGGGGAGGACATGGGACGCTCCGCCCTGGACCGGCTGATCGCCTCGGGCTACTCGGCGCTCGCCGTCGTAGACGACTGGCGGCCGGTGGGGGTCCTGGCTCTGCCCGACGTGGCGGCCTGGCTCGAGTCGCGGGGTTCGGCGCCGACCCGCTGAAGCGGTCCGACGTGTGACCATCGGCACTGACCGGGCCGGCGGTGGCGGGAAAGACTGGCCGTGGAAGGAGGGCGTGATGTTTGGACTCTGGAGAAGGCGGCCTCGTATTCCGGAGGAGGTGCTCTGCGACCCCGCCCCGGGGGTGAAGGTCCTGGTCTGCCAGGAGGACCTCGACGGGGCGATCGCCCGGGCGGTGGCCCAGGAGAGGGCGGCTGCCCGCCACGTCGGGGCGCGCATCGCCCGCTATGACGCCATGGCTGTTCCGTCCCCTCGCCGCCCGGGGCGTCGCCGGCCGGCCGGTGACCTGGGCCCGCTTCTCGGCGCCGGGGACTGATGGGAATGGGCCTGGACGAGGAGAGGCCGGCTGAGGGGTACATCGTGGTGCGCCCCAGCGACCATCTCGACCACTTCACCGCCCCGGACTTCAGGAAGGCCCTCCGGGAGGCGGCCGGATCGGGTCGGGTGATAGTGGACCTGACCGACGTGGCCTTCGCTGACTCGGAGGGGATCGGGGTCCTGGCCGGGGCCGTGCACCGGTCCATGGACACCGGAGACCGGGTGGTGGTGGCCTGCAGCCGCCCCAGCCTGAGGCGGGTGCTCAGCATGAGCCGGATCGACAGTGCCGTGCCGGTGGTCTCCACCGTGGAGGAGGCGGCCTCCCTGGTGGGGGACGGACCGGGTGACGGCGGCCGTGCGCTTCGCTGACCGTAGCGAGGCGGGGATGCGGCTGGCCCACCGGCTGGCCGGGCTGCGAGGCGAGGACCTGGTGGTGCTGGGCCTACCCCGCGGCGGCGTGCCGGTAGCCGCGGAGGTGGCGGCCTCCCTGGGTGCCCCGCTGGACGTGATACTGGTCCGCAAGCTGGGTGTCCCGTTCCAGCCGGAGCTGGCCATGGGCGCCGTCGGTGAGGGTGGCGTGACCGTCCTGAACGACCACGTCATCCGCTCCGCCCACGTCACCTCCGCCGAGCTGGCCGCGGTGCGCCAGCAGGAGGAGGCGGAACTCGGACGGCGGGTCCGGCTGCTGCGGCAGGGTCGGCCGCCGCTCGACCTGCGCGAGCGGGTGGCGGTGGTCGTCGATGACGGCATGGCCACTGGTGCCACCGCCAGGGCGGCCTGCCGGGTAGCCCGGGCCAAAGGCGCGAGGAGGGTGATCATGGCGGTGCCGGTAGCCAGTCCGGAGGCGGTCGACCAGCTGGCTGGGGAGGCGGAGGTGGTCTGCGTGGAGATCGCCGAGCAGCTGTGGGCCATCGGGCAGTGGTACCGCGATTTCACCCAGGTGTCCGACGAGGAGGTGGTACGGATCCTCGCCGGCGCGTCTCAGCCGGTGGCTGCGGGCGACCCGCCTGATCCTCCCCGCGGTGCTGAGGTCGAGGTACCGGTGGGAGAGGCCCGCCTTCCCGGCTATCTGCAGATCCCCGAGTCGTCCTCGGGGCTGGTCATCTTCGTCCACGGGAGCGGTAGCAGCCGTCACAGCCCCCGCAACCGCTACGTGGCCGAGGTGCTGAACCGGGCCGGCCTGGCCACCCTCCTGTTCGACCTGCTGACGCCGGAGGAGGAGAAGAGCAGGGCGAACGTGTTCGACATCGGCCTGCTGGCCGGCCGGCTCATCCTGGCCAGCCGGTGGGCCGCCCAGCAGCCCGGCCTGGAGGATCTGCCGTTCGGATACTTCGGGGCCAGCACGGGAGCCGGGGCGGCCTTGTGGGCCGCCGCCGACCCGAAGGTGGAGGCGGCTGCCATCGTCTCGCGGGGTGGCCGTCCGGACCTGGCTGCCGGGCGGCTGGAGCGGGTCAGGGCCCCGACGCTGCTCATCGTCGGCGGGGAGGACCACGTGGTCCTCGACCTGAACCGGGCTGCTCAGGACCAGCTCCGCTGCGAGAGCCGCCTGAGCGTGGTGCCGGGAGCTACCCACCTGTTCGAGGAGCCGGGCGCGCTCGCTGCCGCGGCCCGGATGGCCCGCGACTGGTTCACGGATCGGATGGTCCCTCTGGCCACTTCGGCGAGCTGAGGGAGCGGCAGGGTGGATCTGGCGGCCGTACCGATCGAGAAGCCGGCCGAGCAGAACGTGATCATCGGCCAGGCCCACTTCATCAAGGCCGTGGACGACCTGCACGAGGCGCTGGCTGCCAGCAACCCGCATCTCCGCTTCGGGGTGGCGTTCTGCGAGGCTTCGGGTTCCCGATTGATACGCCGCACCGGGAACTGCGACGAACTGGTGGATCTCGCTGCCCGGGCCGCGGCATCGATCGCCGCCGGTCACGTCTTCGTGGTCATGCTGCGCGAGGGGTACCCGGTCAACGTCCTGAACGCCATCAAGCAGGTGCCGGAGGTGTGCAACGTGTTCTGCGCCACCGCCAACCAGGTGGAGGTCCTGGTGGCGGAAACGGAACTCGGACGGGGCGTGATCGGGGTGGTGGACGGTCGCCCGCCCCTCGGTGTGGAGCAGGAAGCCGACGTGGTGGAGCGCAGGAACCTGCTGCGGGCCATCGGCTACAAGCCGTGAGGGAACCGCCCCGCTGGGAACCGCTCGGATCTCAGGCCCGGGTTTCCAGGTACCCGACGCAGCCCTCCAGCGTCGCCAGTTCCGGGTAGTCCCTTTCAGGGATGTCCAGGCCGGTGCGCTCGTGCAGGCCGACGACGAAGTTCAAGAAGTCGATGGAGTCCATGTCCAGGGCCTCCTGGATGGTCTCACGGGGTTCGATGCCGCCCAGGTCCGCTTCGGGTGCGACCTCCCGGATGGCGGTGCGTACCAGATCCATGGCGTCGTCGCGGGTCATAGGTCCTCCGGGTGCTGCAGTAGCTCCACTATCTCGGCGAGGAAGCGGCCGCCCCGGTGGCCGTCGGAGGCCCGGTGGTCGGCCGAGAGGGTGACCGTCGTGCAGGGCCGGATCCCGAGCATCCCGGCCTCGGCCCACGGCTTGTCCATGACCCGGCCGAAGCCGACCAGGGCCACCTGTGGGGGGTATATGACGCCGAACACCGACTCGACCCCCAGTTCCCCCAGGTTGGTGACCGTTATGGTGGGATCGCTCATCTCCGAGCTGCGCAGCCGGCCGGTCCGGGCCCGGGCGACCAGGTCGCGCAGGGCCGCCATCAACTCGTCGAGCGACAGCCGGTCGGCGTTGTGGATGGCCGGGGCCACCAGACCGCCCTGGCGGAGGGAGACGGCCACCCCCACGTGTGCCGCCGTGGCGGGGGTGAAGATGCCCTCCACCATGAACCCGTTCATCTCCGGCACGGCGCGCGTGGCCCGGGCCACCGCCCGGATCAGGAGCACCGGCATGACCAGCCGGGTGGGGGGAGGCCGGTCGGCGTTGATGCCGGTCAGCCACCTCACCGCCGCGCTCATGTCCGCGGTGGCGCTCAGGTAGTAGTGGGGGATCTCCCGCTTGGAGCGGGCCATCAGGGCCCCGATGGCCCTGCGCATGGCCGCCTGGTGGTCGGCCGCCCCGGTCACTGGCGGCTGGGTCACTGGCGGCTGGGTCACTGGCGGCTGGGTCACTGGCGGCTGGGTCACCGGCGGGGGGCCGGGCACGGCTCCGGCCACCGGCGGGGCCGGGGCGCATTCCACGTCGGTGGCGGTCACCGCCCCATCCGGACCGGTGCCGGTCACCGCTGCCAGGTCCAGGCCCCGGGCGGTGGCCAGGCGCCGGGCCCGGGGCGAGGACCGTATGAACGGCCGGCTGCCGGGGCGGACCGGGGGACGGGCGGCGGCGGCCGCTTCCACGTCGTGGCGGGTTACACGCCCTCCCGTCCCGGTGCCCTTGACGGTGCTCGCGTCCACCCCCAGGCGGCTGGCCAGGCGGCGCACCATGGGCGAGGCGACGAAGCCGGGCCGGGGGGCTACCGGCGGTGGCGGCGGTACGGGCGGCGCAACCCCTGCCGTGATCGCCGGCACCGGCGCCCGCTCGGCCACGTCCGGCACCGGCACCCGCCCGGCCACCGCCGGCACCGGCGCGGCTGCCCCAGCCGGCCAGGCTGCCGCGCCCGCCGACAGGGGTGCAGCCGCCGGCGCCCCGGCCCCGATGGTCGCCAGCGGGGTGCCGACCGGCACCTCCGCGCCCTCCGCCACCAGGAGCTGCTCGATCACCCCGCTGTCGAATATCTCCACCTCGATGGTGGATTTCTCGGTGTCGACAACGGCCACGACGTCGCCCCGCTGCACCTGGTCGCCGGGGGCGACCAGCCACTTGGTGACCGTCCCCGACTCCATGTCGGCGCCGAGCGACGGCATCTTGAACTGGCCCACCTCACGCTCCCAGGGCCCG
>JAKAXG010000194.1 GCA_021827225.1 Actinomycetes bacterium
CGTCGAATTTCGTCACCAAAGCGGTACCCGCGTCACCAAAGCGTCACCAAAGCGGCGCCAGCTTCCCCATCCGTGCCGCGCCGGCCGCCGCCCCTCGCCGCCCCTCGCCGCCGCTCGCCGCCGGCCGGCGCCGGCGCACCGTCAGTCGGCCAGTTCGCTGCGGGGATCTCCCGCCACCCGGGTGTGGAGCATCGATCGGGGCTGCGACAGGTCCCACGGCCGGGCCCGGTGCAGCACGCAGCGGTTGTCCCAGACGACCACGTCTCCTTCCTGCCAGCGGTGGGTGAGCACCCGGGGAGGACGGCAGGCGAAGCGGAGCAGATCGTCGAGCAGGGCCTGGGATTCCTCCTCGTCGAGGCCGGGCACGGCATGGGCGTGCCGGCCGATGAACAGCGCGGGACGGCCGGTGACCGGGTGGACCTTGACCAGCGGCCGCAGCGGCTCCTCCGCCACGTCGAAGCCGTAGCTCAAGCTGCGCCCGGCGAATCCGGCCCGGCTCTGCGAGTACGCCAGGGAGTGACGGGCGGACAGCCGCCCCACCCGGTCCCGGAGATCGGCGTCGAGGGCCTGGTAGGCGGCGCGCATGTCGGCCCACTCGGTCTCGCCGCCGACGGGAGGCACCACCCGGGCCGAGAGCACGGACGCCTTGGCCGCCAAGGGCCTGTAGGAGCTGTCCGTGTGCCACTCCATGTTTCCCCTGATGATCTCCATCACCGGGTCGTCGGAGGTGCGGACCGACCCGTCCCGCCTCTGGTTGCTGATCGGCACCGATTCCACCGACTCCACCACGTGCTCTATCTCCCCGAACCGCCGGGCGAAGCCGACCTGCTCGTCCGGGGTCAGATGCTGCGCCGGGAACACCAGCACCGCGTGCTCGTGGAATGCTGCCTCGACGGCCCGCCACTCCTCCTCCGACAGGCGGCCCAGGTCCAGGCCCTCCACCCACGCGCCGAGGGTCGCCTCGCACGGCCGTACCTGCACGTCGCTACCGTACTGTCTCCGCTCTGGCCTTCGGGCGGCCCTTCTGGAATGCTCGGCTCATGCCCTCCGCCGAGGATGTCATCGACCAGCCGGCCAGAGCCCAGTTCGAGGCGTTCCTCGACGAACACCGCACCGCCTTGAACTCCTGCCTCGACGGTCTGACCGAGGAGCAGGCCCGCCGGTCGCTGGTGGCGTCGCGGACCACCCTGTTGGGGTTGGTGAAGCACGCGACCTTCGTGGAGAGGGTCTGGTTCGACGAGGCCGTCACCTGCCGGTCGCGCCACGAGATCGGCATCCCGGCCAGCCCGGATGAGTCGTTCGTCCTCAGCGACAGCGACACCATTGCCAGCGTCCAACGGGCTCACCGCCAGGCATGCGACTCCTCCCGCCGTGCGACCTCGACCATCGGTCTCGACGACGTGGTCCTCGGGAACCGGCGGGGCCCCCTCCCGCTGCGCTGGGTGTACATGCACGTGCTGCGGGAGATGGCCCAGCACTGCGGGCACGCCGACATCCTGCGCGAACAGCTGCTCCACGGATAGGTCCCGCCCCGCCGGTCACCGTCCGGTAAAGCTTCGGTTATACCTTCGCCGCCCGGCAGGAAACCAGGTACTTCGGGTGCACGGCGGGGGAATCAAGAGGGCATGCAGTTCACGATGTGGCGAAAGCCGACGTCCCGGGACTGCGCATCCGGGTCCGAACCGCCGACGACCGGCGAGCCTGGTCTCAGGATATTGCGCAGCAGGGAAGAGCTCGAGGAAGCCTGGCAGCGGGCCGCGAACGCCGAGCAGCGGTTGCGCCGGGCGGTGAAGCCGTGTTACAGCCACTACCTCGGTCCGACTCCCCGGCCCCGGGAGCCCGGCGCCGCATAGACGCCTGGACCGCCGGCACCGCCGGCCTCGCCGTGCCGCTAGCTCTGCGAGATGGCGATGTCGGCCCAGACCGTCTTGCCGTCCGGGCCGGGCTCGACCGCCCAGTCGCTGGCCAGGCTGGCCACTATGGCCATTCCTCTACCGCCGGGCTCGGTGGTGGCGGGCGCACGCACCACGGGACGGTCCGGGCTGGTGTCGCGTACGGCGATGCGCAGCACCGAGCCGCCACGTAGCGACACCACCACCTCGAACGGTGTCCCGGCGTGGAGGACCGAGTTGGTGGAGAGCTCCGAGACGATCATGTTCGCCGGATCGAGATCGGCCTGCAGGCCCCACTGCCTCAGGAGATCGGTCACGAAGAGGCGGGCCGCTCGGGCCGAGGCGGCCGCCGGCGCGAAGCGCTCCGCCGCCCGGCAGGTCATCCACTGCATCGCCGGGGGAGCCGACACCACCTGGGTGTGGATTTCCTGGAGCCCTGCCAGAGCGTCCTGGTCGCCGAGCACGCTGTCGGCGTGGTAGCAGCAGTACAGCGTGAAGTCGTGGCGCTTCGCCAGGTCGCTCCACTCCGACTCGAGGGAGAGACCCCCGACGATGTCCCCCCGCCGGCAGAGCAGATCGACCATCTCCCCGACGATGCGGACCGCCGGCCGACCCGTGGTCGAGCGGACCAGCTCGCCGACCGACGAGTCGAAGCGCTCGGCGTCCACCGTCCCATTGATGAAGAAGCGGTCGAGCAGGGCTTCGGCGTCGCTCTCGAACAGCAGGCCCTCCGAGCGGCACCGGGCGACGTCTATCCCCTGATCGGCGAGGCCCTCGACGAAGAGCGCCCGGTGCTCCGGGGTGGCTATGACGATGGAAGTCTCGCCGCGGGCCAGCCCGTCCGCCAGGTAGGTCGAGACCCGGCGACCCACCTCAGCGGGGCGGTCGTAGATGTCGACTACATGATGGTCCTGGAGCACAGCCATGGGAGGATTCCGTCCAACGCGCCGGGTCTCACCCTACCGCGCCGGTGACCGCTCATGCCCGGCCGGTGCGTGGCCCGATCCCCACCCTGATCGCCTCGGGCCGACCAGATCGTCCGGGAAGGCGGCGGCGAGCGGACCGGTGGCGGCGCTCAGCCCGGCTATGACCCAGAGCGGGATGGTCAGATCGTTGTTGTTGACGGTCTGGCCGATGGCCAGGACCAGCAGCGCGCCGATGCCGTTGGCCAGGCCGAGGGCGATGCCCGACCCCATGGAGCGGTTCTCCGGGAAGATGTCCTGGCCGATGAGGATGGTGGACGACATGGTCAGGAACAGGACGATGCCGAGCGGGGCGGCGGTGATCCAGATCCAGGCCCCGTGCAGGTAGATGATGGGGATGATCAGCCCGGCGGTGGCCAGCGAGGAGGCGACCAGCACACGGAGCCGGCCGATCTGGTCGGCCAGGTGGCCGCCGTAGAGGTTGCCGATCACTCCGACGACCAGCATCACGGTGATGATCGACGCGCCCGACACGAGCGAGCCGCCGTGGAGGTGCCACAGGATGGGGATGAAGGTGGACAGGGCGTATATGGCCAGCGCCTTGATCGACTGGTAGGTGATCAGCACGGCCATGGGCCGGGTGTGGCGGCGCCACTGGACGGGCTGGTGGGCTCCCGTCCTGGCCGCCAGCCTCGGGGCGGTGCGGGCCAGCAGCGGCACGGTGGCCAGACCGGGCAGGCCGACCAGCCACAGGTATTCGAGGCCCAGATGCGACACGACCAGGCTGGCGGCGGTGGGCCAGATCCCCCGGCCCAGTTCGCCTCCGACCAGGAACGCCGATGTCAGAAAGCCGTGACGTCCGTGCACGAGGCTGCGCACACCGGCCAGGGCCTGCGGATGGAACAGGGCATTGCCCGTGCCGACGGCCAGCAGAAGCACCACCAGCAGCCAGGAGCTGTGGGCCACGCCGAACAGGCCTCCGCCCAGAGAGCTGACGGTCAGGCCCGTGACCACGAGCGCCCGCCCTCCGATCCGGTCCGCCATCCACCCGGTCAGCGGTTGGAGGGCCTGCCCGATGGTGAGGGCGGCGATGAGCACCCCGGCCATGCGCACCGGTTCGTGCAGCGACACCAGAACCGCGGGGAGCACGCCGGGGAGGTAGTTGGCGGCTCCGTCGTTGAGCAGGTGGGCCCACGACATGCCCACCAGCCGGCGGCGGTCCAGCGCGGGAGCGTCTCCGGGAGCGGCGGGTGCTGTGGTGCTCGTCGTCACCGTGCCACGGTACTGCCCGGGCATCTACTCGCCGCTGGCCGTCTCCGGGGGCCGTCCGGTGGCGGCCGGGCGGTCGAGTGAGTCGAGGGCGTGGCCGGCGGCACGACGCCCGGCGAGCACTGCTCCCTCGAGGTGGCCGCCGAAGGCGGGCGCGGTCTCGGTCGACGCCAGCAAGAGGCGTCCGTCCATGTGTGGCGCCCCCAGCACCGGATTGCCGTAGTACGACGATGCCGGTGACCTCGCCGGGCCGGGGGTGGCCGTGAAGCGTTCCCGGCTCCAGTCGACGACCCGCACGCTGGAGGGGTGGCGCCCCTCGGGTCCCAAGAGGCGGGCGAGCTGAGCCGTGAACAGCTCGGCCATGTCGCCCTCCGACGCCGCTTCTCTCAGCGCCGCCGCGGGAGCGAAGCCGAAGATCGCCGCCTGGCTGCTCTCCGCGCCGCTGTGGTCGTGGAACTCGCGGAACGGCCCGGCGTGGCTGAACGCAGCTCCGGCGAGGCCGCCCCGCCGCCAGAACGGCTCGTCGTAGACGGCCACGGCCTTCACCGTGTCACTCATCCACGTGTGCACCGCGCTGGCCGCCCGCAACAACCCCGGAGGCAGCGTGGGCGTGAACCCGATCGACTCCACCGCCAGCTTCGGTGGGACGGCCAGCACCACCACCCGGCCGGTGACCGTCCCGTCCGGGGTGGCCACCTGTACCGACCCGTCGGAGGCGAAGGTGACCGACCCGACCGGGACCCCGGTCTGCACCACGGCCTCGGGGAGGCGGCGGGCGAGTTCCAGCGGTACCGACTGGACCCCGCCCGGGAGCCGCCACGCTGGTGCGTCGATCGGGTTCCCGGCGAGGCGCACCGACGTCCCGTCGGGTTGCTCGAACAGGGCGTCGCCGGCGACGGCCTGCGGGTACGGCACCAGCCCGAGCGATGCGACCGTCTCGGCCATCGCCACCTCGCCGTCCCAGAACCAGGTGGCGCCCAGATCCACCCAACCGCTGGTGCTGAGCGTCCGTCCCCCCACCCGGTCCCGGGCTTCCAGGCAGACCACCTCGACACCGGCGCGGTGCAGAGCGGTGGCGGCGGTGAGCCCGGAGAGCCCGGCGCCCACCACGATCACATCGCACGACCGGTGCCGGGCCGCATCGGATCTTCCATGCCCGCTCACAGCGGACAACCTAGGTGCTAGCGGGCGTTCAACGCCGGGTCGAGCTCGACGGTGAGCGACGACGGGGCGGCCGGCGTGCGCTGGATGTGGTACCGGCCGCCGGCCAGCGCCGCCAGTTGCGGCTCGTCCGGTACCAGGTGCGGGGTGTCGGTGGTGGAGATCGTCACCCGGAGGCGGTCGCCGGCGGGGATGGTGGCCAGGGTGGGGAAGATCTGAATCCGGTACTCCTCTGTGGCCCCCGGTACCACCGGCCTGGCCGACCCCTGGGTGTAGGGATGCCAGGGCAGGACCGTCACCCCGCCGGCCGTCCAGGACTGGGACGCGTCGGTGGCTCGCAGAGACCCGAGCAGGGCGCCCTCGGTCAGCGGGTAGGACGTGCCGTTCGGCGTCACCACCTCGACCTCGGCCACCCATTCGGTCTCGGTCGTGTTGGCGCTGGCGTAGACGGTGGCGGTGATCGGCCCGGCGACGGTCTCGGGCCGGGGCAGCGGCGAGGTGGTGTAGGTCGTCTCCCACGGGCCCACCCCGGTGGCGTTGTCGGCGTCGGCGCACGGCGCCATGAGACCGGCCTGGTGGGCCGGGATCGATATACCGCCCATGGCCCACTGGTAGCAGGGCCGTCCGCAGACCGCGCCGGTCGGGCTCCAGACGACCGGGTCGCTGCCTGCGGTGCCGACGGTGGGCCGGGCAGCAGTCAGGGTGCCGCCGGGTCCGAAGTAGAGGGTCTTCGGGGTGGAACCGGTGAACGGGTAGGTCGATGTCTCGTCGAAGCGGCCGGTGCCCAGGTCGTAGTAGTGCAGCGGGGTAGGGGTGGCCGCCATGCCGGTGGACTCCCCTTTGAGCCAGGTGTCGAACCACTCCAGCTCGAGGGGATCGACCACGACGCTGGATCCGTTGATGTGTTCCCACGGGCCGTCGAGGAGCTGGTAGCGGCCGGTTGTGCGCTGGCCGGGGAGCATGGGCGCGCTCGCCGGCCGTCCCGCCCACGCGTTCTGCAGGGCGGCGTAGTCGAGCGGCTCGCCGTTCTGGAAGATGTCGAACTCCCCTCCCACCAGATAGGCCGGGATGCCGTTGGCGACGATGCGGGCCAGCACGTTGCGGGGGTTGCGCTGCTGCCAGTAGGTGCCGTCGTAGGCCTCGTTGCCTCCGGCGATCACGTTGGCCTCGGTGGCGGCGTGGTAGCTGGCCAGCCCGCTGGTGTGGTCGGCTTCGATGCCGGCCAGCTGGGCGAGGAGCTGAGGGTCGCTGGCGGTGTCGACGAGCGGGTTGGTGAGGTTCCCCTCGCCGGTGAGACCGAGGTAGGCCTCGGAGAACTCGAAGTCCACCAGGCCGCCCATGAAGGCGGTGTCGCGGTAGGTGTCGTTCGACGGGACCATCGGGAAGATCGCCTTGAGCGGCGAGTTCTTTCCGATGGCGCCGGCGAGGAGCAGCTGGTCGATGCCCAGATACGACGGACCGTAGGTGCCCACCTTCCCGGTGGAGTTCGCCAGGTGGGCGGCCCAGTTGACCACGTCGACGGCATCCTGCTGCTGGATCGGGTCGAACAGGCCCCACTGCCCGTTCGAGTCGCCGGTGCCCCGCACGTCCATGACCACTTCGATGTAGCCGCGCTGCACCAGGTAGTTGTCGGCACCACCTGTGGGTGATCCTCCGCCGGGCGCCTGGGCCGAGCCCGGAGCGCTGGACCCGCCCTGGCCCTTGCCGTAGGGGGTCATGGTCAGAAGGACCGGGAACCTGCCGGGTGCCGGCGCCCCGGAGGCGGTGGTGGGATATATCTCGTTCACGCGGATCGTCGTGCCGCCAGCACCTGCGATGGGGATGTCGTTGATCGATGCTGTTCCGTACACCGCCCGCTCCGGCTTCCAGTGACTGCCCGCGGCCGCGCTGGCGGCTATGACCCCGGGTGGGATCTGCGGCGACAACCCGGTCAGGCTGGCCGGGGCCGAGGTCACCGCCAGGGATCCCGGCGGCGGGGTCGGTACCGCCGCCTCGGCCGGCAGGGCTACGGACACGGCCAGAGCGGTGGCCGCGGCGGTGCCGAGCACAGCTGTCCGCCGGCCCCGCCGGGTTGTCAGTGATAGCCGTCCCACTCCGGTTCTCCTTCCGCGCTCCCCGGCGGCAGCGGCGGCCGCCGGTGTGCCGTCGCAACGTGCGCCCCTTTTTCTTCTCCTTGACGCGTGTCACTCCCTTCCCGCCCGGAGCAGGAAGCGAGCCACTTCGTTGCCAGCGGTGTGTAGTGGTGGCTGCTGCCCCCTCTAGGGGGTTCCAGGCGTCTGATCGCTGCGGTAGCGCCGGACGGCGAGGACGGCGATGTCGTCGCTGGCCAGGCTTCCGCTCAGGGTTTCGTCGAGCAGACCGTCGAGGGCCGTGTCGAGCGAGGAGCCTCGGAGGCGGCCGCATCGTTCGACCAGCTTCGCCATGGAGACGTCGATGGGCTCGCCCCGGCGTTCCACCAGGCCGTCGGTGTAGAAGATGAGGGTGGCGCCCGGCTCCAGGGTGGCC
>JAKAXG010000195.1 GCA_021827225.1 Actinomycetes bacterium
AGGACCTGGTGGTGCTCGCCCCCTTCGAGCCGGTTCCCCTGGAGGGGGTCCTGTCCTCACAGGGATTCACCTACGAGCCGGAAGACATCGGGGGAGGCGACTGGCGGGTGACGTTCCGCCGTCAGCCGTGAGCACCGCCCCCCCGCCGTCGGCTGACCGACCGGCCGGGACGGCGACCGATCCGCTGACCACGGACCCCTGGAAAGCGGTGGAAGCGGCCTGGGGAGCCCTGGCCGGCGTGTTCGATCCCGAGTTGTGCCTCGACGTCGTCTCGCTGGGTCTGGTCTATGACCTCCGGCTCGAGGGCGGCAGTCTGGTGGTCGAGATCACGCTCACCACGCCGGGCTGCCCGGTGTCGGAGAGCCTGCCCGAGGAGGCCCGGGCGGCGATCATCGACGCCACCGATGGGGCGGTCGGTGTCGACGTCCGGGTGGTGTGGGATCCGCCCTGGAACCCGTCGATGATGAGCGAAGCCGCCGCCGCGGCCCTGGGATTCGGGTCGCGTTGAGCGGCCGCCCGGTCCTCCGGCTCCCTATTTCTTCTGGTATTCACTAGAATTTCTATGGTATGATGGGTGGCGGATGGATTGAACGGGTGGCTGCTCGCGAAAGTTGAGCGATGGCAGCGAAGGGAGAATGACCGTGACACCGGAAGCAGACCTTCGACGGACCCACTGGATGACCAGGCCGACCCTCCCCCTCGGTCACGAGGCGCTGCTCACCCTCGCCCGAAAGGTGCGGGCGGCCGCAGACGACACCGACGCCCACCGGCTGGAGGAAGCCGCTCGGCTGTTCGCCCTGGCTCTCGAGCGGCACCTGCGGGCCGAAGCCGTGCCGTTGAGCCAGATGGTGCCGGCGCAGGCCAGGATCCTGAGGAGGGGTCAGCACCGGATCGGCGCCCTGGCCGCCGCCCTGGTGGCGGACGCGACGGGTGGCTGCTCGGCACCGCACCGTGAGTGCCGCTCCCGTGCCGACGAGCTGGTGGCGCTGCTCAGCCTCCAGGCGCGCGACGAGCACCTCGCTCTCGGCCGTCCAGCCGCCTGAACGCCCCGGGAAGGCCCCGGCACGGGACCCGTCGTCAGTTAGCGTTGTTCAGTTAGGGACCTTCGGCCCTGTCCAACGGCCTTGGGGGAACGCATACTCCCTCCACATTTCTCGAAATGGGAGGGGACGCCATGTCACTCATGTCTGCGGACCTGGACTACCTCGCCCGCGCCCGAGCGGGTGAGTTCGACTGGGGGTGGTTGCGGGACACCAACTCCGAGTGGGGGATACGGGCCCGGCCCGGCAAGGTGGGCCTGACGCTGCGGGACATCAGCGTCGGCTCATACGGCTCGGTCCCCGACGTGCCCCCCCGACGCACCATGGCACCGCGGGGATCGGACATCGATTCCGACGTTCCCGACATGGGCTACACCATCAACTCCAAGGCCGAGGTGTGGTCCGACAACCTCCTTGACCTGTACGAGGAGGCAGTGAGCCGGCAGTGGAGCGCGACACGGGACATCCCCTGGACCGAGCTGCCGGAGCTCGACCCGGACATCGAGCACGCCATGTGCCAGCTGTGCACCGTCCTGTCCGAGGTGGAGATGATCGCCTCCGATTTCCCAGCCAAGTGGCTGTGGCGGATCAACCACGACTTCGTCGAGGCGAAGATGTTCCTCTGCACCCAGGTCATGGACGAGGCCCGCCACACGGAGGTCTTCCGCAAGCGGGCACTGGCCAACGGCGGGGGGTTGGGCAAGGCCAAGTCGGTGGTGGAGCGGTTCCTGAAGCTCATCCTCGACGCTCAGAGCTACGACGAGGGCTCGGCGCTCATGCACCTGCTCGGCGAGGGCATAGTCCTGTCGCTGTTCCGGGCCGGCGAGCTGATAGCCCCTTCGCCGGTGGAGAAGAAGATATTCCGGCTGTGCATGCAGGACGAGGCCCGTCACGTCGCTTACGGAACCATGCACCTGCGTTACCGGCTGGAGCGTGACCCGTCAATGGCCGAGGACTTCCACGCCTACCTGGACCAGGGCGAGGAGATCATCTCCATGCTGTTCACCACTCCCGAGGTGGTGGAACCCACCACCCTGCTGGTCGCCGGCAGTGTGGCCAAGGCCGAGGAGATCGGTCTGGCCGGGGCCGACATGTTGAGGGGCAGGGTCATCGAGGAGTACCTGCAGCGCTGCGACCACGCCGGCCTTCCCCGGCGGGGGCGCCTGAAGATGCCCAAGGAGCTGCTGGTCGGCGTGGCCGGCGCAGGCGCGGAGGTGGAGTGATGGATGCCTCGTGGTTCCAGACCATGGCGGACGACGCCCGCAACCGTCCCGACGTGTACCGACGGCTCGGATTCGGCGACCTGCGCCTGGTCGTCGAGGAGACAGACGACTCAGGCACCCGTCGCTTCGGCTTGGTCCTGGACGGCTACGACGTCGCTTCAGCGGGCGAGATCGACGACGTCGACGGCTTCCGTCCCGACGCGACCATCACGGGGACCCGCCAGACGTGGGACGAAATGGCCGCAAACATCGTGGCCAACGGGGCCGCGGATCTGGGCCACACCCTGAACTCCCTGAGCATCGCCGAGGCCCCCCTGAGGGTGTCGTCGCCCGACCCGCTCGGCCGCGACAAGTTCTTCCGCTACGCCGAGACCCTGCAGTCCCTGTTCGACTCGTTGGCGAGGGCACCGATAGCGATCTGAGGGGAGGGTGAATCATGGCCCTTCAGATCCTGGACGGGTGCATCGGCTGCGGCGCGTGTGAGTCGGCCTGCGGGCAGAGGGCCATCAGTCAATCGGAGTCCTTCGCGGTGATGTACGTCGTCGACCCGCTCCTCTGCAACGACTGCCTGGACTGCGTCACGGTCTGCCCGGTGGACGCCATCGTCTCGGATCCCGAGTGGGCGGTGTGCCTCGGCCGCGGCTGTCCTCTGCGTTCCTCCCGCTACGCCGGCTGGGAGTGCAGCCAGGGTCTCGATCGATGCCCGGTGTGCGGCTCGATGCTCTGGCGCCCTCCCGGCGGCGAGTGGGTGTGCAGTCGCTGCCGAGCCGGCGCCGGGGGGACAGGCGCCAAATGCCCAAAGGTGGAGCGGATGCGGAGGAACGGGCTCGGCGCGACCTGGTGCCGGTGATCCCGCGAAGAGAAGCGGAGTTGTGGTCCTTTTCCTTAGTGCTTGACTATCCCGGCGGAAAGGACCACCATGATCCGCGTAGGTGAGTATGCGAAGAGAACCCTCCTGCCCCTCCGGGCGAGCTGGTGCACCTGAAAGACCGGGGCTGAACCCGGCCCGCCGGCTGCACGACCTGGGCCAGAGCCTGTGGCTGGACAGCATCAACCGGGTGATGCTCCGCAACGGGACGTTGGCCCGCTACGTGAGCGAGCTGGCCGTAACCGGTCTGACCTCCAATCCGACCATCCTCGGCCACGCCATGGCGGCGAGCGCCGACTACGACGATTCGCTCGCCCGGCTGGCCGGAGACGGGATGACCGATCCGCAGGATCTGGTCTACGCCCTGGCCTTCGAAGATCTGGGTGAGGCCGCCGACCTGTTCCGCCCGGCTTGGCAGGAATCGGCCGGCACGGACGGCTACGTCTCTGTCGAGGTACCGCCCGACGTGGCCTACGACGCCACGGCGACGATGAACCTGGCCCGGCGGCTGCACGACCAGGCCTGGTTCCCCAACCTGCTGGTGAAGATCCCCGGCACCCCGGCCGGGTTGGTGGCCATGGAGGAGACGATCGTCGCCGGGATCGGCGTCAACGTGACCCTTCTGTTCTCCGACGCCCACTACTTGCGCACCGCTGACACGTATATCCGGGCTCTGGAGCGGCGTCGCGAGCGGGGGTTGGACCTGACCGTCCCCGCGGTGGCGTCGATCTTCGTCTCCCGCTGGGATGCCGCCGCCGACCCGTTACTGCCCCCCGCCCTGCACGGCCGGCTCGGCCTGGCCGTGGCCAACAAGGTGTATTCCTCCTACGAGGCCCTGCTGGCCAGTGACCGCTGGCAGAAGCTCGCCGCCGAGGGCGCCCGGCCGCAGCGGGTGCTGTGGGCTTCGACCTCCACCAAGGACCCGAACCTCCCTGACACGTATTACCTGGGCTGCCTGGCTGCCCCCGCCACCATCGACACCGTCCCCGAGAAGACGCTGCTGGCGTTCGCTGAGCACGGCAACCTCGACGAGCGTCTCGAACCCGACCGCCCCGGGGCCGAGGCCACTATCGCCGAGATCGCTGCGTCCGGGGTGAGCGCCGACGGGCTGGCAGAACGGTTGCAGCGACAGGGTGCCGGCGCCTTCAGTGCCGACTGGGCGGCGCTACTCGAAGCCATCACCGCGAAGGCCGACCAGCTGAGGAGAACGTGACAGACCGTCCCCTGAGAGAGGAGTCGTCATGGCTGCCAAGCCGACCTACGTGATTGCCGGCGCCAGCCTGGCCGGGGCCAAAGCGGCCGAAACCCTGCGGGCCGAGGGCTTCGACGGGCGGGTCGTACTGGTGGGAGAGGAATCCGTTCGCCCCTACGAGCGGCCCCCGCTGTCCAAGGCGTACCTGCGGGGCGAGGTCGGCTTCGACGCCGCGGCGGTCCACGAAGATGCTTTCTACAAGGACCACGAGATCGAGTTGCTCACCTCCACGACTGTCACCGCCGTCGATACCGCCTCGCGCACCGTGACCCTCGATCCAGGTGGCAGGCTCCCCTACGACCAGCTTCTGGTCGCGACCGGCGCCACCCTGCGGCGCCTCAGCGTCCCGGGATCGCAGTTGGCCGGCATCCACTACCTCCGCAGCCTGGAAAGCTGCGACGTGCTTCGCCGGGCGCTCGTGACGGCCTCCCGGGTGGTGGTCGTCGGGGCGGGCTGGATCGGGTCCGAGGTGGCGGCGTCCGCCCGCCAGATGGGCAAGGAGGTGGCGTTGGTCGAGGCGGCGCGCGTGCCCCTCGAGCGGGTGCTCGGCGCAGAGGTGGGCGCCGTCTTCCGGGATCTGCACGTCGACCACGGCATCGAGTGCCACTTCGGCGTCGGCGTGGAGGCCTTCCGGGGATCGACCACGGCGGAGCAGGTGGCTCTGTCGGACGGGACGGTGGTGGCGGGGGACATGTTCGTGGTCGGTGTCGGTGTCAGCCCCCGCACCGAGCTGGTCGAGAACGCCGGGATGGCCCTCGACAACGGGATCGTGGTTGACGAGCACCTGGCTACCTCGGTGCCGGGAGTCTGGGCGGCAGGTGACGTGGCCAACGCCTGGCACCCCACGTTGGGCACGCGAATCCGCCTCGAGCACTGGTCGGCGGCGCTCAACCAGGGCCCCGTGGCAGCCAGGAACATGCTCGGCCGTCCCACCGCCTACACCAAGATCCCCTACTTCTTCTCCGACCAGTACGACCTGGGCATGGAGTACAGCGGCATCGCCACCTCCTGGGATCGGGTGGTCTATCGAGGCGACCCGGCCGAGCGCGAGTTCATCGCCTTCTGGCTCGACTCCGGACGGGTCCTGGCAGGGATGAACGTCAACGTCTGGGACGTCGCCGACCAGGTCGCCGCGCTGGTCGCCTCCGGACAGCCCGTCGACGCCGAGGCTCTGGCCGACCCGACCGTCGACCTGGTGTCGCTGGTCCGGAGCTGACCTTGTCCGGGCCACCCACCACGGTTCTCCGGCGGCGAGGCGGGAAACCCCCGCCGGGAACCGGTGGTGTCCGCAGTGATGGAGGATGGATGGCTATGCGCCGTACTCTGATCGAGTTCAGCGGGGCGAACTGCAGCTGGTGTCTCAACACGACCCTTGTTCATCTGCGCTCTCACCAGTCGGTTCGCTCGGCCCGGGTGCGGGAAGGGGCGGGGTGCGTCGAGGTCGACCACGACGCCGGCGACCTCGACGAGCTGCTCACCGGGCTGAACGCCGACCTGCGGGGTTGGCAGAAGGCGGACAACGGCGAGCGGGTGATGGTGAACCTCCGGGTGCACGAGGAATCCCAGTGCTCGTTGCGCCCACCCGAGACGTGAACGAAACATACGTCCGGGCCCACAGCTGCGGAGACGGGAGTCTGATGACCAGCAAACCGGTAACCGTCATGCGAGTCTACGAGGACCCCGGTCGAGATGCCGGAGACTACCGGGTTCTGGTCGACCGCCTGTGGCCCCGCGGTCTGGCCAAGGCCGCCGTGGACCACGATGAATGGGCCAAGGAGATCGCTCCGAGTGCCGAGCTCCGCCGATGGTACGGGCACCTGCCGGAACGGTTCGAGGAGTTCGCCCGCCGCTACCGCGGGGAGCTCGGCGCTCCTCCGGCCACCGATGAGGTGGCCCGCCTGGCGGGGGTGGCCCGCAGGCACCGGCTGGTGCTGCTGACCGCCACCCGGGACCTGCCCCACTCGGGGGCCGCCGTGCTCCGGTCCGTGCTCGAGCACCGCAGCCGCTAGAGGCGGGGTGGGGGGCACCGCTCGGTTCGAAGGGACTTCAGGTGCGTCCCGACGACGACGTCGGGGAACCGTCGAAACTCTAGCTATCTCTAGAAAAAAGAATTAGACTGGGAGCTGACAAGAGGTAGGGAGGAGCGGCGAGATGAGGACGAACGTGCTGTCGGATCCAAGGACCGAGTCGGCAGGAAGAGGTCACCGGGTCGGTTGCGACCCACTGTTCGTCTTCCCGGGCCGGCCGGGCGGTATAACGCTCGACGCGACCGAGAGCGTCTATCTCAGCGTCTCGGACACGGCCACCATCTGGGCGATCACCCTCGACGGCACAGCCCGACCCCTGAGCCGCTGGGCAGCCGGCCACGAGCAGCCGTTGTATTCGCCCGCCGGCCTCGCCCCGGCATCCGACGGGACGTTGGTGTTCGCCGACGCGACCGCCCATCGGGTCTGCTCGCTGGGTCCTGACGGCTCGGTCCGGGTGCTGGCGGGCGGGGTCAGCGGCTACCGTGACGGGCCCGCTGCGCAGGCCGCCTTCCGCTTTCCCCGGGCCGTGGCGGTCGGCGATGACGGCAGCATCTTCGTAGCCGACGCCGGTAACGACCGGATTCGGAGGATAACTCCCGACGGGCAGGTCAGCACCGTCGCCGGGTCGATCTACGACTACGGCGATGGAACCGGCCGCCATGCCCGCTTCCGGCGGCCGTCCGGGCTGGCCATCGACCGGGACGGGGTGCTCTACGTGGCGGACACGGGCAACAACGCCATCCGCCGTCTCACGCCGGACGGGCAGGTCACCACCGTAGCCGGCGGGCCTCCGGGCGGTCACGAGGATGGCAGAGGGAGGTCAGCGGGGTTGCGCTGGCCGTCCGCCGTCGCGGTGGGAGACGACGGGCGTTTGTGGGTGGCCGACTACGGCAACGGCACCGTGCGCCTGATCAACCCCAGCGGGGAGACCTGCACCGTGTTCGAAATCGTCGGTCTGGGCTGGCCGACCGCCGTCGTCGCCCTTCCCGGCGGCCGAGCGGTGGTCGCAGGGTCAGCCCTCGACGACCGCAACGATCGCAGTGGCTGCCTCATGATGATCGGTGACCACTGCTGACGAGGGGCGTAGGCTCGGCGCCGCCCTCGACCGACGAAACCCACGGCGCCAGGTACGCCGTCTCATCTTGTGGAGGTGACCGGGTGGAACACCACCAGAGGCTCTCGGTCCACGACGTCGACCCGGCCGCGTATCAGGCGGTGCTCGGCTTGGAGAGCGACAGCGGCATGGTCCACCTGCT
>JAKAXG010000196.1 GCA_021827225.1 Actinomycetes bacterium
CTCCTCGCCCGGGCGGAGCATCAGGCCCATGTTCGTGGCGTGCTGGCGGGAGGCGTAGAAGTCCGCGTAGTCACCGATCTCCCAGGGCAGGACCAGCTTCACCTCGGCGCGGGGCCGGCGGGCGCCGGCGGGGGCGTCGGGAATCAACTCCGCCAGTTGGGTCCGGGTACGGTTCCACGCGTCCGGTCCGAGGCGCATGAACGGGTTCAGCGATCCGGCGCCGAACACTTCGGCGCCGACGTCGAGGCCCGGCACCAGGCTCAGGTCCACCACCTCGTCGCCCCATGCCACCACCGTGTGGCCATCGTCGGTCACCCCGTAAGGCAGGTTCTGCAGTCCGAAGCCGCCGGCGGTCATGTCACAGATTGCCGCGGCGGGCCTGCTCGCGCTCGATGGCCTCGAACAGAGCCTTGAAGTTGCCCTCCCCGAAGCCGTTGGCCCCCTCCCGCTGGATGATCTCCACGAACAGGGTGGGCCGGTCGGTCACCGTCTCGGTGAACACCTGCAGCAGGTACCCCCCGGAGTCCACGTCCACCTCGATGCCGAGCCGCTGGAGTTCCCCCCAGGGCAGGTCGAACCCGCGGACCCGGCCCCGGGCGTCCTCGTAATAGGTATCGGGCATGTCCAGGAACCTCACGCCCCGGTCCTTCATGGCGGCCACGGAGGTGATGATGTCGGGCGTGGCCAGGGCGATGTGCTGGACGCCGGGGCCCCGGTAGGCGTCGAGGTACTCCTCGATCTGGCTCTTCTTGAGCCCGGGGGCCGGCTCGTTGATGGGCATGACCACGCCGGCCCCGTTGTGCACCACGGTTGAGCGGAGGGCGGAGTAGCGGGTGGAGATCTGCTCGGCGTCGAAGTGGCGCATCTGGCGGAAGCCGAGGACCTCGCCGTACCACTGCACCCACTCGTCCAGGCGACCCTGCTCCACGTTGCCCACCACGTGGTCGATGGAGGCCAGCCCCACCGCCGCGCCGGCCGGAGGGCGCAGGAGGCGCTCCTCGGTGAAACCCGGACCCCAGCCGCCGTGCCAGGCGCTGCGGTCCACGAAGACGTGGCGGGTCTCGCCGTAGGTGGCGATGGCGGAGGTCGTGACCGAACCGGCTTCCCCGGCGACGCTGGCGGGGTCGGCCACGACCTCCGCCCCCTTGGCGGCCGCTGTCTCGGCCGCCTTGACGGCATCGCCGACCCGCCAGGCCAGGTGGCGGATGCCGTCGCCGTGCCGGCCTACGTGGCGGGCGATGTCCCCGTCGGGGTCCAGGCCGGCGGTGACCACGAAGCGGACCTCACCCTGGGCCAGCACGTACGACACCCGGTCGGTGACGCCGGTCTCCGGCCCGGCGTAGGCCACCACTTGGAAGCCGAAGCCGGACATCAGCCAGGCGGCCACCGCCCGGGCGTTGCCCACCCACCACTCCAGGTGGTCCCACCCGAGGATCTGCTCGGCGACGCTGGCGGAGGGGCGGGCGAGGGTGGTGTCGGTCATGCGTCACATCTATGCCCGGCCGGGACCTTGGTCAACACATCGAAGCTGGACTGAGCATATTGATCAGTTGACAGCTGATATACTGACTAATCGTGCAGGCGTACGGGCTCGATTCCATAGACGAGCGGCTGATCGCCGCGCTCGCCCTTTTTCCCAGGGCCGGGATGCTGCAGATCGCCCGGGAGATCGGAGTGGCCCGCAACACGGCGCAGGCCCACCTCGACCGCCTCATCCGGGAGGGTGTCATCACCGGGTTCGGCCCCGAGGTGGACCTGCGCCGGCTGGGATACGGGGTGTCGGCCTTCGTCACCCTGGAGATAGCCCAGGGGCGGGGCCCGGCGGTGGACGGGCACCTGGCGGCCATACCCGAGGTGGTGGAGGCCTACATGACCACCGGCTCCTCCGACCTGCTGTGCCGGGTGGTGGCCCGGGACAACGACCACCTGGGGCAGCTCATAAGCCGGATCGTCGACCTGCCCGGTATCACCCGCACCACCACCTCGCTGATCCTGGCCACCCGCATCGCCCCGCGCACCCGCGAGGTGGTCCACGCCGGATAGTTCTTTACAGGACCATGGGCCGGTAGGAAGATCTGTTACATGGGATCCGCGTTCAACCGCTACTCACCGGTGCGGACCACGACCGGGGGGAGGGTCACCGTCGAGCTGGCCGGCGACCACCCGGGCTTCACCGACCCGCGCTACCGGGCCCGCCGGGACGAGCTGGCCGGCCTGGCCGCCCGCTGGAGCCCCGGCGAACCGCTGCCCGCCCCGGCCTACACCCCCGAGGAGCACGAGGTCTGGGCCACCGTGTCCGCCTCCCTGCAGGAGCTGCACGAGCGCCATGCCTGCACCGCCTTCCTGGCCGGCAAGGACCGGCTGGGACTGCCATCCGACCGGGTCCCGCAACTGGGTGAGGTGGGGGAGCGGCTGCGTCCGGTGGCCGGGTTCCGCTACCTGCCGGTCGCCGGCCTGGCGCCACTGCGTGACTTCTACGGGGCGTTCGCCGAGGGCATCTTCTGGTCCACCCAGTACCTGCGCCACCCGTCGGTGCCGCTCTACACCCCCGAGCCGGATGTGATCCACGAGGTGATAGGCCACGCCAACCAGCTGGCCGCTCCTGGCTACGCCGACATGTACCGGCTGGTCGGCCGGGCGGTCGAGCGGACCCACAGCGACGACGCCCTGCGGTTCCTGTCCCACGTGTTCTGGTACACCATGGAATTCGGGGTGGTGAGCGAGGGTGGCCGGCTGAGGGCCTTCGGCGCCGGCATCCTGTCATCGGTGGGTGAGACCGCCGCCTTCGGGGACGTGGAGGTCCGCCCGGCCGACTTCCTGGCCATGGGCCGGGCCGACTACGACATCACCCGCTACCAGCCGATCCTCTACTCCTGGCCGTCGCCGGCGGCCATGGAGGACGGGCTCAGCAGCTTCCTGGCGTCCTTCGACGACTCCACCCCGGCCGCCCTTCTGCGCGCCGGGTGAGGCGGGCTACAGGCCGGTACCGTTCCAGCTGATCGGCGGCGGGCTGATCACCGGGCCGCCCACGTTGAGCACGATCTGGGTGTGCTCCGCGAGCGGGATCTGGCGCACGTCGGTGGTCCAGGGCACCCCGTCGACGGTGGCGGTCACCTTGCCGGTGAAGGATCCGAGCCGGGTGGCCGACAGCGGGACGTGCCAGATGTCCATCACCTGACCCAGTTGGAAGTTGCGGGCCTCGGGGGACTCGATGTGGATGATGCCGTCCTGGGCGTGGACGTGGGTCCAGTACAGGCACTTGGTGCTGCCGTCGGCGAAGGGCCCCTGCGGGCTCTGGCTCACCTGGACGGTCGGCACCATGCCCACTCCTAGGGGCACCGAGTAGGGCTTGCCGTTCACGAAGATGGCCAGGTGCACGTGGTGGTGGTAGACGAGCTGCTCGTTCGCGTTGCACTGGATGCCGTCGATGGTGGCGCCGGTCAGACCGGCGTTGGGGGGAGCCAGCTGCGGGCCGACCTCGAGCGGGACGTTCTCCGGGCCCAGCCCACCGTAGACCTTGGTGCCATTGGGGAGGGTGTAGTCGATGGCTGCCTGGTGGGTGTTGACGGCGTTGGACGACGACCCCCCGGCGCTGGTCACCACCACGATCACCACGATGACGGCGATGATGAGAGCACCGACCCCGCTGTAGAGGTACTTGCGGGGGACTCCCCGGCTGCCCCGCTTGGTGGGCCGGTTGCGCGCCGGGCCGCCGCTCCTGTTGCGGGCTGCTGCTTCCTTGCGGGGGGGAACCTTGCCTTGCTCGGCCACTGACGCTCCTTGAAGAGAGGCTCAGGGACTCTACGCGAGCAACGGCCGAACCAGGGGGCGCCGGGGGCCGGCCTGTTGGCACAGCGGGCGGAGGTTGCTACGATTTTCGGACAAGGTATGCGTAAGAACAGACCTCCAAGTCCAGCGGGGGACTCCCTCCTGAAATACGGAGAGGAGGTCCCCCGTGATCGCTAGCGCCTTCGTCCATCCGGTCTCGGCCACGCCCGTGGTCGCCGTCACCGGAATACTCCTGGTGGCGGCCGTGATGAGCGTGCTGTTCATCTCGTTCTTCTTGCACCGGCGCTCGGGCCGGCGCTAGAGCCGGCGGCCCCCCGGATCGGGTGCTCGGGGGTCAGCCCTCCAGCCAGAGGGGAGCCCGGTCCAGCAGGTACTGGCTCACGGCCAGGGCCTTGTCGAAGGTGTCGCAGAGCAGTTCCTCGCCTGCCAGGACCCGGGCCAGGGACACCTGCTGGCGGGCCACGATGGTGATGCGCCGCTCGGCCGGATCGGTGGCCGACGCGTAGCTGTCTATGGCTGAGGACTCCAGGGGCAGCTCGATCCCACCGATGCCGGCCAGGTCGATCGCCAGGCGCAGCAGGTCCGGTCCCTTGGGAAGGGGCGGGAGGGCCCAGGTGAAGGTGAGCGGGAAGTGGAACTCGTCCGGTGGTTCCTCCCCCTCGGGCAGGTCGACCACCACGTCCTCGAAGGCCAGCAGCACCCGGGGATCGACCTCCAGAGCAAGGTGGAGGTCCAGCGGGCCGTTGCAGGCGTCCTCGGGATGGAGGTCCACCTCCCACGCCTGGCGCAGCGAGTAGGTCTCCACGAAGTGGCGCTCGTCATGCACGTGGAACCCGTGATCCACCGCATGGTCCTTCAGTTCGGCCACGTAGCCTGCGACGTCTATGACCGCCATCGGCACAGACCCTACCCGGCCGCCGGCGGCAGGCGGTGGGTAGGGCGGCGCCCGTCCGGTACGGTCGGTGGCGGTGACATCTCCGGAAGAAGTTCTCGATGTGCTCTACAGCGCCGCCACCGCCGTGGCCGACGGCCTGCGGGGCCTCGAGGACTGGGGGCCCTCCGGAACCCGGACCGGCCAGTACCGCAGCGACGTGGTGGCCGACGAGGCGGCCCTTTCGGTCATCGACCGGGCCGGCTTCGGTGCCTTCTCGGAGGAGTCGGGCGTTCACCACGGCGACCGCCCGGTGCTGGTGGTCGTGGACCCGGTTGACGGTTCCACGAACGCCTCCCGCCGGTTGCCGTGGTGGGCCACCAGCCTGTGCGCCCTGGACGGGGATGGACCGCTGGCCGCGGTGGTGGTGAACCAGGCGACCGGTACCCGCTTCGACGCGGTCCGAGGCGGCGGGGCCCGATGCGACGGGCGGCCGATCACCCCCACCGACTGCCCAGGCATGGACCGGGCCATCGTCGCCTTCTCCGGCTACCCGGACCGGTGGCTGGGCTGGTCCCAGTACCGCTCCCTCGGGGCGGCCGCCCTGGACCTGTGCGCGGTGGCCTGCGGCCAGCTCGACGCGTTCATCGACTGCGCGGCCGAGTCCCTCGCCCCCTGGGACTACCTGGGGGGGATGCTCGTCTGCACCGAGGCGGGGGCGTCGGTGGCCGAGGCGTTCGACCGGGAGCTGATCGTCCGGGGTGGTGAGGAGCGCAGGACCATCGTGGCGGCCGCCACGCCGGCCCTCCTGGACCAGGCGGTGTCGGCCCGCCGGTCCCTCTTCACCTGACCGGCGCCCTAGGCGTGCCCGCCCGCATGCAACTCCATGAAATAAATGGTTTGACGGCCGCCTCCGGGCGTGTTCTTATCTAGCTGCGGGAAAGCCGTCCGAACGGTTCCCCGTACTCCAGCTCAGACGACACCCGAAGGGAGGGCACCGGTGAAGAACATCTCCGTAACGAGCGGGACCTTCATCTCCAACGCCGGGCTCTGCCCGGCCCCGGTCGCCGTCTCGCATCTGCGCCACCGGGCCCCGGCCGCCGCGGCGCGCCTCGTTGCCGCGACCTACGTGCGGGCGGCGTCGGCCTCCCGTCCCGGCCTCGGCCAGCTCGCCGACAAGCAGGCCGGCATGGCGCGAATCAATGCCACTGGTTGGCCGCTGGGCCCTCAGGATCGGTTGTCCGGATAGGACCAACCAAGCTTCCGCAGAGGGTCCAGAGGCCGCCGGGATATCCCGGCGGCCTCTTCGTTTTCTCAGGCCCGGATTCACGGGCCCGACGGCATCACGACACGGACAGGGATACGAACCGAGAAAGGGGACGGCGACATGTTCGCCATCGAGCTGAGCCAGGAAATCGAGATCTTCGCCGACGAGGAGTGGGCCGGGGCGAGCTGCCGGGACGGCACGGCGTCCATGGCCGATCTGTTCTTCTCCGATGAGATCCCCGACATCATCCGGGCCAAGCAGGTCTGTGCCACCTGCCCGGTGGCCGAACCGTGCCTGGAAGGGGCCCTGGAGCGGCGGGAACCGTGGGGTGTCTGGGGAGGACAGCTGTTCCTGAACGGCCGGATACTCGCCCAGAAGAGGAAACGGGGCCGGCCGCCCAAGAACCAGCCGGGCGGCATACAGCTCACGGCCTGAGACCCCCTGCCCGGGATCTAACGTCGGGGCGTGAGCGACGACGACCGGCCGGTCCTGCTCGTATCGGCCTGCCTGGTGGGTGTGGCCTGCACCCACCGGGGGGAGGCCAAGACCCACCAGGCGATGGAGGCGCTGAGCCGCACCCACCGCCTGGTGGCCGTCTGCCCCGAGGTCGCCGGCGGCCTCCCGACCCCCCGGCCGTCCGCCGAGCTCGGCGACGACGGCCGGGTCCTCACCGAGTCGGGGGAGGACGTCACGGAGATGTACCGCCGCGGCGCCGACCACGCCGTGGGCCTGGCCAGGGCTGTCGGCGCCGGGAGGGCGGTGCTCAAAGCCCGGTCCCCGTCATGCGGGTGCCACCAGATCTACGACGGAACCCACCGGGGGGTGCTGGTCCCGGGGGCCGGCGTCACCGCCGAGGCCCTGCGGGCGGCGGGGGTGGAGGTCTTGTCCGAAGAGGACCTGTAGCGGCGGACCGGTGCGGTCCGGGTCACCGTCACAGGTGGACGGTAGACATTCCCCCGTGCCGTCGAACCGCTGGGCCCCCGTCGCAGCGCTGGTCGCCTGTGTGCTTCTGGCCGCGGCGTGCCGGTCCACGCCGGGCTGGACGGCGTCCCCGCCGGACACGGCACCGGTACCGGCTCCGGTGTCCCCCCCGGTGTCCCCGCCCGTTTCGGCCCCGGCGTCCGCGCCGGTTTCGGCTCCCGTTCCGGCGCCGGCTTCCCCGGCGGTCTCGGGCCCCGGCTCCGGGCTGGTGGTAGCGGCCGGTACCGGCTGGAGCGCCTCCGGCATGGAGGGACCGGTGCCGGGACCTGGCGCCTGCGCCTACCGGGTCGCCGCTGGCGGGTTCTACCTGCCGGACCCCTCCTGCACCCCGGGGTCGGTGGACCCGGGCGTGACCCAGTCGGACCTCGAATCCACCATCTGCCGGCGCGGCGGCTACACCGCGTCCGTGCGTCCCCCCGAGTCGATGACCGAGCCGTTCAAGCGGGAGTCGGAGGCGGCGTACCGGGACCCGGACAGCTCGTACCACACCGAGCTCGACCACCTGGTCCCGCTGGAGCTGGGCGGGGCCAGCGACACCTTCAACCTCTGGGCCGAACCCGACCAGGGCCGGCCGGCCCGGTTCGACCCGCAGGACCCGTACGGGATCAACGCCAAGGACGGCGTCGAGGACCGGCTCCACTCCGCCGTCTGCGCCGGCCAGGTCGGGCTCGTCGCCGCCCAGCAGGCCATCGCCCTTGACTGGACCACCGCCCTGTCCCGCCTGGGTGTCAGCCCCTGAGCCGGGAGGCC
>JAKAXG010000197.1 GCA_021827225.1 Actinomycetes bacterium
GGCCGGTTGTCCGAGCAGGGCGGCGAGGCCGGCGAGGCCGGCGCCGAGGAACCGGCGGCGGTGGCCGCCGGCCAGAACTGGCCGGCCGCGCTGCCCGGGGCGGCGGCCAGCCGCCCTTCTGCCGGTCCGGGGGCCGGTCCGGCCCCGAGCAGCGGCGGGGGAGCGCCCGCCCCCGGCGGTCCGGTACCGCCCCAGCCGGCGCCGCCGCCCGGGGCCGCCGCGCCCGGGCCCGGCGGCCCGTCCTCCGGCGGGCCGGCCCGGCCGGCTACCACGCCCACCCTCTTCGCCAGCCTCCACAGCAAGCCGGAGGTCCCGGCCCCCGCCGTTCCGGGTCCCGTCCCCGCCGGCCCGGTCCCGGCCGGCCCGGTCCCGGCCGGCCCGGTCCCGGCCGCTCCGGTCCCGGCCGCTCCGGTTCCGGCGCCGGTCGCTCCGGTCCCGGCCCCGGCGGATCGGGTGCCGCCGGCGTCCCCGGCCGGCCACGACGACGACACCTTCACCGCCGAGGAACTGGCAGCCGCGGCCGGGGCCGAGGTCGGCCTGGTCAGCGACCTCAAGCAGTACGGGCTGATCGCCCCCCACGCGGTGGTGGCCGGCACCCCCTACTACGACGCCTCCGCGGTGGCCGTGACCAGGGCGGCCGCCGATTTCGCCCGCCACGGTGTGGAGGCCCGCCACCTGCGCATCTGGAAGAACGCCGCCGACCGGGAGGCGGACCTGTTCCAGCAGGTGGTGCTGCCGCTGCTGCGCCAGCGCAACCCCCAGGCCCGCCGCCAGGCGGCCGACACCCTGGCCGACATGGCCCGGGCCGGCGCCGAGCTGCGGGCCGCCCTGGTGGAGCGGGCGCTGCGGGAGATCCGCTGAGGCCGCAGCTCCGATAGGGCCTTCCTGGCCGTCACGTCCGCCGCCGCGGGGGTAACGTTTGATCATGGTGGAGATGCACCTGAGCGCGGTCAGGGTGGAGATACCCAGCAACAACCCCCTCCTGCTGCTCCAGGAGACGACCGGCGCCCGCCGCACGCTTCCCATCTACATCGGCCCGGCCGAGGCCCAGGCCATCGCCTTCGCCCAGCAGGGCGTGGAGACGCCGCGGCCCATGACCCACGACCTCATGAGGAACATCCTCGAGGAGCTGGGCGCCCGGGTCGAGTGCATCGTCATCACCGAGTTGCGGGAACGGACCTTCTACGCCGAGCTGCGGATCATCACCGGCAACCAGCGTCACACCGTGTCGGCCCGTCCCTCCGACGCGGTGGCCCTGGCTGTCCGGCTCGACAGCCCCATCTACGCCGACGAGGACCTCCTCGACGCCGAGGGGGTCATCCTGCCTGACGACGAGGAAGAGGAGGAGGCCGATGCCGGCGAGACCGACGAGCTGGTGTCGGAGTTCCGCGACTTCATCGAGGGCATCCGCCCCGAGGACTTCGGCTGAACCGGCGGCGCCGCGGTTCCGCCGGTTGAAATGCGCCCGGCGGTGGAGCACACTGGCGTAACTACTCTTCTGTCATGTAAGGGGTGTCCGAGATGCCGACCGCTCGACCGGCCAGGGAAGATGGTTCACAAGGCGCCGGCCCGCTCGGCTACCGCGGGCCGCAGGTGTGCTCCATAGTCGGCATCACCTACCGCCAGCTCGACTACTGGGCCCGCACCGGGCTGCTGCACCCGTCCATCAGCCAGGCCCGGGGGAGCGGCTCCCAGAGGATCTACAGCTACTCGGACCTGCTGCAGCTGAAGGTGATCAAGCGCCTGCTCGACGCCGGGGTGTCGCTGCAGGCGGCCCGGCGGGCCATCGAGTGCCTCCGCTCCAGCGGGGAGGACCTGAGCTCGGCCAACCTGGTGATCGACGACCGCCGCTCGGTGCTCGCCCGCACCGGCGAGGAGATCATCGACCTGGTCAAGGGGGGCCAGACGGTGCTCAACATCGTCCCGCTCGGCGGGGTGGTCACCGAGCTCCAGGCGGCCATCTCCGAGCTGGGCCTGTCCCGCCCGGGGCCGGACGCCACCTCGCCGGAGGGGGCCGCCCCGCCGGAGCCGCGGGCCGAGGTGCTCTGAGCTCCCCCCGCCCCGTCCCGCCACTCCCAGGAGCCATCGAGCTACCCACCGGCACCATCTAGGCTGTCACGGGTGAGCGACCCGGATGAGTCCCTGCGCAGGTCCCCCCTGGACGCCGCCCACCGGGCGCTGGGGGCCCGGATGGTGCCGTTCGGCGGGTGGGAGATGCCCCTGTCCTACCCGTCCGGGACCCTGGCCGAGCACATGTCGTGCCGCCAGGAAGCCGTCGCGTTCGACGTGAGCCACCTCGGCACCGTCCGGGTGACCGGCCCCGACGCCCGTGACCTCCTCCAGCGCACCCTGACCAACGACCTGGGCAAGATCGGTCCCGGCCGGGCCCAGTACACCCACCTGCTCGACGAGACCGACGGGTCGGTGCTCGACGACATCATCGTCTGGTGGGTGGAGCCCGACTCCTTCGACGTCATGCCCAACGCGTCCAACACCGCCCGGGTGCGGGCGGCGCTGGGGGGCAGGGACGTGACCGCCGAGCGGGCCGTGATCGCCGTTCAGGGCCCCCACGCCCGGGAGCTTCTCGCCCGGGTCGTTCCCGAGGCGGCGGCCGTCGGCCGGTTCAGGGTGACCCGCTTCAGCTGGAACGGGGCCGAGTGCGTCGCCGCCGGGACGGGCTACACCGGCGAGGACGGGGTCGAGTGCGCCGTCCCGGGGGCCAGCGCCCCGGCGTTCTGGGAGACGCTCCTCGGGGTGGGCATCCGCCCGGCCGGGCTGGGCGCCCGCGACACGCTCAGGTTGGAGGCCGCCCTGCCGCTGCACGGCCACGAGCTCGGGCCCGGAATCACCCCCCTCCAGGCGGGTCTGGGCTGGGTGGTCTCCTGGGACAAACCGGAGGGGTTCCGGGGCCGGACCGCCCTCGAGAGGGAAAGGGAGCACGGCGTCAGCCGACTCCTGGCCGGTCTGGTCGCGGAGGGCCGCCAGCCCCCCCGGGCCGGGGCGGCGGTGCTGCTCGACGGCGAGCCGATCGGGGAGATCACCAGCGGCAACTTCTCGCCGGTCCTCGGCCACGGCATCGCCCTGGCATTCCTCCCGCCCGGCACCGGCCCGGGCGCCGCCGTGAACATCGACCTGCGGGGCCGGCCCGTACCGGCCACGGTCGCCCCGCTCCCGTTCGTACAGAAGAAGGGTTGAACCTTGGGCCACTTCGTCCCCCACACCGACGCCGACCTGGAGCGGATGCTCTCCGACATCGGCCTGGCCTCGCTAGACGAGCTGTTCTCGGTGGTCCCCGAAGCGCTGCGGCTGGCCGGTGGCCTCGACCTGCCGGACGGGATGTCCGAGCCCGATGTCATGGCCGAGATGGAGCGGCTGGCCGACCTCAACCGCCACGGCTCCGACCTGCTGTGCTTCGCCGGGGCCGGCGCCTACGACCACGAGGTGCCGTCGGCCACCAAGCGGCTGACCTTCCGGTCCGAGTTCGTCACCGCCTACACCCCCTACCAGCCGGAGGTCGCCCAGGGAGTCCTGCAGGCCCTGTTCGAGTACCAGTCGCTGGTGTCACGCCTGTCGGGGCTGCCGGTGTCCAACGCCTCGCTCTACGACGGGGCCTCCGCCGCCGTGGAGGCGGCCAACCTGGCCGCCGCGGCCAAGGGCCGCCAGACGATCTGGGTGAGCGGCGGCCTGCACCCCAGCTGGCGCCAGACCCTCGCCACATTCGCCGCCGGCACCGGGCACGACCTGATCGACGTGCCACTCAGCGACGGCCTGACCGACTGGGACCGGGTGCCGGCGGCCGATCCACCGGCCGCCCTGCTGCTGGCCGCCCCCAACTACCTGGGGGCGTTCGAGGACATAGGAGCGGCCCGCCGGGCCGCCGACCGCCACGGGGCTCTGCTGATCGTCGGCTTCGACCCGGTGTCTTCGGGGCTCCTGCGCCCGCCGGGCGAGCTCGGCGCCGACGTGGTCGTGGGGGAGGGGCAGCCGTTCGGCACCCCGCTGTCGTTCGGCGGACCCTACCTCGGGCTGTTCTCCTGCCGCAGCGAGCTGGTCCGGCGCCTGCCCGGCCGGCTGGTCGGCCAGACCGTCGACACCGAGGGCCGCCCTGCCTACGTGACGACCCTCCGGGCCCGGGAGCAGGACATCCGCCGGGAGAAGGCGTCGTCGAACGTCTGCACCAACCAGACGCTCATCGCGGTGGCGTGCATGATCCAGCTGTCGTGGCTGGGCACCACCGGCCTGCGGGAGATGGCGCTGCGCTCGGCCCGCGGCGCCCGCTACGCCCGGGAGGCGCTGACCGCCATCCCCGGCGTGGAGCTGCTGGTCCCCGCCCCCACGTTGCGGGAGTTCGCCCTCCGCCTGCCGGTTCCGGCCGCCACGGTCGTGGAGCGGATGGCCGAGGAGGGGTTCCTGGCCGGGGTGCCGGTCGGCATCGAGGACGGGGTGGTCACCCCCGGCGGCGACGGCCTGCTGGTGGCGGTCACCGAAAGACGGACCAAGAGCGAGATCGACAGCTACGTGGCATCCCTGGAGAAGGTGGTTCGCTGATGGGCGCCGACACGAACACGACCACCAACCGGCCGGCGGCCCCCGGCGGCCGGGCGACCAGCGCCCCCATCATGGGCCGGGATCACGAGCCCACCGTCTTCGAGTACTCGAGCCCGGGCCGCAGGTCCTGGTCGTTCAGGACCACCGGCCTGCCGGAGTGGGGGGCCGAGGAACTGGTTCCCGACGGTCTGCTGCGCCCGGAGCCGGTGGAGCTGACCGAGGTGTCGGAGCGGGACCTGGTGGCCCATGTCACCCGCCTCACCCACCGGCAGTACTCGGTCGACCTGGGGGCCTACCCGCTCGGGTCGTGCACCATGAAGTACAACCCCAAGCTCTGCGACGACGCCGCCTCCCTGCCCGGCCTGGCCGCCGTGCACCCGGCCACCCCGGCCCAGTACGCCCAGGGCTGGCTGGAGCTTCTGTGGGCCCTGGGTGACACGCTGTGCCGGATCACGGGCATGCATTCCGCCACCCTCCAGCCCCCGGCCGGGGCGGCGGGGGAGTTGACCGGGCTGCTCCTGATGCGTGCCTGGCACGACGCGCAGGGGGAGCAGCGCCACAAGATCATCATCCCCGACTCCGCTCACGGCACCAACCCGGCGTCGGTCACCCTGGGCGGCTACCAGACGGTCACCGTCCCGTCCGACAGCCGGGGCCTGGTCGACCTGGACGCCCTCAAGGCCCGTCTGGACCGCGACGTGGCCGGCATCATGCTGACCAACCCGAACACCCTCGGCCTGTTCGAGGAGGACATCGCCGAGATCGCCGCCGCCGTGCACGAGGTGGGCGGGCTCCTGTACTACGACGGGGCCAACCTCAACGCCATCCTGGGCGTCACCCGCCCCGGCGACATGGGCTTCGACATCGTGCACATGAACCTGCACAAGACCTTCGCCGTACCCCACGGTGGGGGCGGCCCCGGCGCCGGCCCGGTGGCGGTGTCGGCCCGGCTGGCGGAGTTCCTGCCCGGCCCGGTCCCGGTCCGGCGCGACGACGGCCACTTCGAGTGGCACACGCCGCAGCGCAGCATCGGCCGGGTCCACACCTGGTACGGGAACGCCCTGGCCCTGGCCCGGGCCTGGTCCTACATCCTGGCCAACGGCGGCGACGGCCTGCGCCGGGTCGCGGAGGGCGCGGTCCTGAACGCGAACTGGTTGCGGCACCGACTGCGGGGCGTGTACGACCTGCCCTTCGACCGGCCCAACATGCACGAGTTCGTGGCCTCCACCACCGCCTTGAAGAAGGCCAGGGGGCTGCGGGCCCTCGACGTGGGCAAGCGCCTCCTGGAGGAGGGCTTCCACGCCCCGACGGTCTACTTCCCCCTGATCGTCGACGAGGCGCTGATGATCGAGCCGACCGAGACGGAGAGCCCCGAGACGGTCGCCGCCCTGGCCGACGCCCTGATCGCCATCGCCGCCGAGGCGGAGGGGGAGGGGGCGGCCGCCCCCCGGACCACCCCCGTCGGCCGGGTCGACGAGGCCCGAGCGGCCCGCACGCTGCTGCCCACCTGGGACGCCGTGGTGGACCACGAGAGCGGCGCCGGGGTCAGTCCCCGCTGAGCGTGTCGCGCAGGGCCGCCTGGCTCGGATGGGCGGCGATCACGTGGCGCAGTCCCTGGGCGGTGGCCGACAGGTACCGCCGGGTGGTTTCCAGGCTGGCGTGGCCGAGCAGCTCCTGCAGCTCGACCACGTCGGCCCCGGCCTCCAGGGCCGAGGTGGCGAAGGTGTGGCGCAGGGCGTGCACCAGCGCCCCGGCCGGTACCGACGCTCTGATACCGGCCCTCACGTAGAGTTTCTCCACCAGGTAGCGGATCTGGTCGACGGTCATGCGCCGGGCCCGGACGTCGACGAACAGCGGGGTGGAGGGATGGTCGAGCTTCTCCTTGGGGAAGCGGGCCGCCCTCTCCCTCAGGTACACGTCGAGGACCTGGTCCAGGGCCGGGTCGATGGGCACGGGCCGGACCTTGTTGCCCTTGCCCCGGACCTCCATGCGCCGGGCCCCGGGGTCGCCGGCCAGGGACCCGATGGACAGCCCGGCCGCCTCCGCCTCGCGCACACCGGTGACGCAGAACGTGGCGATCAGGGCCAGGTCCCGGGCCGGCCACGGATCCCGGGCCCGGGGGTCGGCCTCGGCGGCGGTGCGCAGCAGCCGGCTCACCGCGTCGGGGGCCCGGATGGACCGGGGCATGCTCGAGGGGGTCTTGGGCTTGGGGATGGCCGCCATCGGGTTGCCGTCGATGACCGCCTCGGCCACCAGGAAGTCGAAGAAGCTGGACCACGCCGAATGGGCCCGCCGCACCGACGCCGCGGCGTGATCCGACGCCCACGAGGCGAAGGCCGACACCAGCGCCTGCCGCTCGAGGTCCGCCACCGTCACCCGCTCCAGCTGGGTGACCTCGCCGGCCAGGCCCTCGAGCACCGCCAGCCGGCCGGCGATGCCCTCCAGGTCCCGGCGGTAGCCGGCCAGGGTGGCGGGGGACGGCTTGGCCGCGCCCATGTTGATCAGCCAGGCCTCCACCGCCTCGGAGACGGGCGAGTCCGGGTGGATGCGCCGGCGGGGGGCCAGGCTGACCGGGGGTGTGGCGCGGGGGCTGCGGGGCACGGCGGCTCGGAGGCTACCGGCCGCCCGCCGGTCAGCGGCGGATCGGGACCCCTCCCGATATATTCGTCACTGTGACACAAACCGGTCGGGACGGCAGGACCCGCGAGGAGAGACGGTGCAGGTGGTGCGGCCGCCGCTTCGAGGTGCCGGCCCGGGCCCAGGGCCGGCCCCGGCTGTACTGCAGGCGGTCGTGCCGGCAGCGGGACTTCGAGGCCCGCAGGCGGGCCCGGGAGCTGGGGCTGGCGGAGACCGACGTCGTGCTGGCCCGCCAGGAGCTGAGCCGCCTGGACGACATGCTCTACGTCCTGGCCTGCGCCGTGGAGGACGTGGAAGGAGACCTGGCCGCTGAGCACGACCCGGTCGATGTCCGCCGGGCCCTGGACTGGCTGATGGACGCCGCCCGGCCGCTGGCCGAGAGGTTCCGGCAGGGCGGCCTGCTGGGCGGCTGAGCGGTGCTACCAGGACCTTTGTCCGGTATTCCGGATAATCACAGTTA
>JAKAXG010000198.1 GCA_021827225.1 Actinomycetes bacterium
GTGCTTTCGGGCCCAGCGTCGCGGAATGGCACGTGCACTGGGAGTCGGGAGGGCGCGCCGGGTCTCCCGGCTGGAAGCGGGGTGCGGCGGGGCGGAAGGCGGGGGGAGACGACGTCACCGTCATGAGGGCGCTGTTGGGCTCGGACTGGGGCAAGGTCGCCGGTTCCCCGGGCTCGCGGACGCTGGTGGGCGAATGATGCCTGGCCGGTGCCCTCTCAGCCGGCAGCTTCTACCCGGTGCCTGACACCGTTCAGTACGCCACGCAGGACCATCCCGATGAACGGCGACAGCACGCGCCAGTAGCGGCCGATGCCGCGGCGGGCCCGGTCGTCCGTCGCCAGCGTGCGGGTCTCGTAGGTCAGCAGCACCCGGCCGGGAGAGTAGGGCAGGACCGCCAGGTTGGCGGCGATGCGCGCCGAGTCCGGGGCCTGGAAGGAGGCGAACGTCTCCCGGGTGATCCGCTCCCAACGGATGGGACCGCCCCAGAACCGCCCGGCGGCACCGAAGACGATCTCGCGTCCTGGGTCCTCTCCCAGCCGTATCCACTCACCTTCCGAGGCCAGGTCCGCCAGGCGCATTGAGGTCACGGGGGCGGTACTGGGTCGCCGGCCCAGTACGTGCACGACCCGGTCGGGGATGCCCCGTACGGCAAAAAGAGCAGCTATCACCCGGTCCTGCCGGGTGATATCGACCATGTCGTAGTCGAGCACGGCCCGATAGACCTCCTCGGGGGTGCCTTTCACCACCACGACGTCGACCCGGGTGACGTCGAACTGGGGCAGGACCTCGTCGATGAGCATTACCTTGTCTCCTCACCAGCCGGCGGCGTCCGGCACCCATCATCGCTCCGCGCTGCCGTGGCGCCGACTCGGCGTGGACGATCGGACGGTACGGCGATGGGATCGCTCCAACCGGGCGGCCGTCTGCCGACGCCCGTGCCGAGCTTGATGATGGATCGACCCGCTGCTAGGCATTCGGCATGGGAGTCAGCGCCGCTTCTGCCAAAGGGCCGGTCGGTGCCCCGCCCGATGTGGTGTACCGGTACCTGACCGACATGCAGAACCATCATCCGCACTTCCTGCCGCCCGCCTTCTCAGACTTCCACATCGTGTCCGGCGGGAAAGGCGAGGGCACGGTGGTCACGTTCCAGTTCTCCGCCGGCGGACGAACCCGAGCTTTCCGCCAGACCTTGACCGAGCCGGAACCCGGCCGGCGTATGGTCGAGACCGATGCCAACTCCAGTTCGGTCACCACCTTCCTGGTCGACCCTGCCGATGCGGGCAAAACGTCGACGGTCACGATTTCGACCCAGTGGAACGGGGCCCGGGGAATCGGCGGCTTCTTCGAGCGGATCTTCGCCCCGCGAGTCATGAGAGGGATCTATCTCGATCAGATCCGACGATTGGACGAATACGCCCGCTCGCAGGTGTAGCTGCGACCAGTAGGTGTGGGACTCGCCGGTGCGGCTGCCGCCGAGGTCCCGGACCCGGCACACCGCCCTGGCCAGGTCGTAGGTAAGCCGGGCTTTCCGGCCGCCACGGCAGAGAGAAGAAGAGTCCTTGGCCTCTGCCCGCCCCGCGGCGCGGGAGCCTGAATGGGCTTTGTACACGCCTCGATGACGGTGCCTGGTACCTGCGGACGGAGGCGAACCATGGGTGAAGCGCGAGTTGTCCCCGACCGTCACAACAGCGGCTGTCACCTATCGCCGTTCCGGCGCCAGGTCTCGGGCGATCCGACCGGGGCGCCGGTTGGGCGCGCCGGCGCGTTGCTGCTGGGTGTTCTGGTGATCGCCACCCTCGTCACGACAGCATGCGCCAGCACTGCGAAGAAGGCGAGTTCCCCGAGCACGACACCGGCCAGCCCGCCGGGTGCCCAGCTGTGGGTAGCCAGCTATAACGGGCCGGCCAACGGCGCCGAGAGCGTCTTCCCGACCCAAACCCAGATGGTGGCGGTCAGCCCGGACGGGTCCAAGGTGTTCGTGTCCGGCTCGAGCGAGGGGTCTACCAGCGCGAACGACTATGCCACCGTCGCCTATGACGCCGCGAGTGGCAGACAGCTGTGGGCGGCGCGCTACACCGGGCCGGGGAGGGACGACGACGTGGCTGGGGCGCTGACGGTGAGCCCGGACGGGACGAAGGTGTTCGTCACCGGCGGAAGCACCGGCCCCACCACCGGGTTGGACGTGGTGACCGTGGCCTACCAGGCCGGTACCGGGGCTCAGCTGTGGTCGGCCCGCTACGACGGGCCGGGCCACGGAAACGAGGGAGGCGGTTCGATCGCCGTCGACCCGAGCGGAGAGAAGGTCTTCGTGACCGGCACCAGTGAGGGGGCCGGCGAGATGCAGAAGACCTATGCGACGCTCGGCTACGACACATCCAACGGGACCCAGCTGTGGGCTGAACGGTATGACGCCCCGACCGGGCGGGCGAGCGCCGGCTCGCTGGCGCTCAGCCCCGACGGGAACATGGTGTACGTGACGGGCTGGGCTGAGGCCGCCTCCGGCCGGAAGGGCTACGCCACTGTCGCGTACAGGGCATCGACCGGCTCGCAAGCCTGGGTCGCGACCTACGGAGGTTCGGGGGGCGACAACGAGGGACGGGCGGTCGCCGTGAGCCCCGACGGGTCCAGGCTGTACGTGATCGGATCGGGTGCGTCCGAAACCGGTCTCGGCTACACCACCGTCGCATACGCCAAGAGCGGCACCCAACTGTGGGCCCGGACCTACACCAGCCCGCCCAAGACCGGCTCCACCTACGCTTCGAGCATCCAGGTCAGCCCAGACGGGTCGGAGGTCTTCGTCGCCGGCATCGGCGGGACCGCGGCGTACGGCGCGTCGGACGGCAGGCAACTCTGGATGCACCCCGGCAGCGCCACGGCGCTGGCCGTGAGCCGCAACGGCGCCACCATCTTCGGGACCGGCACCGCAGAGACCGCTGGGGCGAAGACCGACTACGCCACCGTCTCATACGACGCCGTCACCGGCAAGAAATTGTGGTCCGCCGGCTACAACGGGCCAGCCAGCGCCAACGACGGGGCCGCCTCGATCGCAGTCAGCCCGACCGGTCATGCCGTGTTCGTCACCGGGACCAGCGAAGGCGTCGGCGCGGGACCAGACCTCACGACCGTCGCCTACAGCAACTGAACCCTCAACGAGCGCCTCGTCCGCTCGTGGTCTCCTGCGCAGGCGGCCCGGGCCGCCCCAGAAACTCGTCGGAGGCGGCCGGCCGAGCAGGTCAGCGTGGCCCCGGACCACCAGGGCCGGGCCCGGGCTGCGGTCCGTGCGCGAGGCCGAGGCCGCCCACGGGCTGGACCAGGCCCTGCGTGTGGCCATGCGCCGGGACCTCGACGGCGCGCCACCCGCCACCGACCAGGCTCTCGTCTTCGTCCGGCGCGCCGCGCGCCAGGACGTGGTGGCAGCCGCAGACGTCTACCTTCGGTCGCGTCGCTCCGCCGTGCCGGCCATTCCGCCGCTGGTCACGACGACGACGAGGTCCGGGCGTGGTTCGTCGACACCGTGTTCGCCGAGCGGGAACTCTGGGTAGCCGCCCATGCCTCTGGCGCTGTGATCGGGCTCATGGTCCTCGACGGTGCTTTCGTGGATCAGCTCTATGTGGACCCACGACATACCCGCTCCGGCGTCGGCTCCCAACTGCTCGCCGTCGCCCGATCCCTCCGGCCAGCAGCCCTGCAGCTGTGGACCTTCCAGTCCAATGGGGGAGCCCGGAGGTTCTACGAAAGGCACGGCTTCACCCCTGTCGAGTGGACCGACGGTGCCCGCAACGAAGAGCGATCTCCCGATGTCAGATACGTATGGAGTCCCCTTCCCCGGGACGACTCGCATCGCCGCAGGTGATCAGCCTCGCAGGCGATCTGCTAGGTGCAGGAGCGCGCCATATCCCGACGTCAGATCCTGACTAGATTCTCCTCGAGTCGAGACAAGGGGGGATGTGTTGACCAGCACCGCGCTGCCGGTAGAGGCAGCCGTACGAAACCCGTGGTGGAGCGGACTGCTTCGCCGTGAGCTGTCGGAGTACCCGGGCCCCGCCGCCCGGTACGGATACCTCGGCCTCACCGTGCTGGTGACCATCGCCCTGTACTACATGGCCTACTGCGGCGGGTCGGTGTCGACCCTTCAAATGGTGGACCTGAAGATGTCGTTCCATTTCCTGATCTGGGTCACTGCCATCGGCAACGTCCTGGGCGCCTTCGGTGCCCTCTTCGCCGGTGTCACCGACCGGCTCGGACGGGTCCCCGTGATCCTCGTGGGCCTCACGATCACCAGTCTGGTGACACTCTTCGCCCTCCCGGCCGTACACAACCGCTACCTCTTCGCGGCTTTGGGCTTCATCGCCGGCAACATCGAAGGCATCGTCCTGGTCGCCACGCCGGCGTTGATCCGGGACTTCTCCCCGCAGACCGGCCGGGCCACGGCCATGGGCGCCTGGACGCTCGGGCCGGTGCTCGGCTCGCTCATCGTCTCGGTCGTGGGTACGACGACGATCCACGGCACCCCGTCGCCGCACTTCTGGGGTCACGAGTACGTGCTGGCCGGCATCACCGGCCTGGTCGTCTCCGCGCTGGCCCTCACCTTCTTGAAGGAGCTCGCCCCCGAGCTGCGTGACCAGCTCATGGTTTCGGAGCACGACCGGGTGCTGGCCCAGATGAGGGCCAAGGGCATCGACATCGAATCCGCCCTGAAGAACCCGTTCCGCCAGATGCTGAAAAAGGACGTCATCGTCAGTGGCTTCGCCGTGTCGATCCTGCTGCTCGCCTATTACACCGCCATCGGCCTGGGCAGCATCTTCATGCAGGTGGTGTTCGGCTTCAACCTGCAGCAGGCCAACTCGCTGGGCAACTGGACATGGGGAACCAGCGCCGTCACCGCCATCTCGGTTGGCATCCTCTCGGACCGCCTCAAGGTGCGCAAGCCGTTCATGATCTTCGGCGCCGTCCTGACCGCTGTCTCCATCGCCTTATACCTCTCGCATTTCGGGCATCACACCAGCTATGTGACGGTGGCCGTCCTCGTCTCGCTGATCTCGGTCGGCTTGGGCGTGGCGTATACGCCATGGATGGCCAGCTTCAGCGAGACCTGCGAGAACCACAACCCGGCCTTGACCGCCACCGGCCTGGCCGTGTGGGGTCTCACTATCCGGGTGGTCATCTTCTTCATGTTGATCGCCGTGCCGATGGTGATCACGACGGTCACGCCGCTGGTGAACTTCGTGGTGAAGACCAGCCCCTATACGAACTCCATCGTCTGGGCTGGTTCTCACACGGCGCTGATCTCGCAGGTTTCAAGCCCGGCGAACGCGACCCAGATCGGAACCATCGCTGCTCTCGAGAAGAGCAATCCAACGGATATGGCTGCCGTGCAGGCTGGCAGCCAGCAGCTGGCCACCCTGGCTGCCTTCCCCACCGTTGCGGCGGCGGTCGGCGCCCACCCGACCGTGTTCACCGACCTGCTCACCAGCCCGACCGGGGCGAACAAGGCTCGGGCCGTGGCCGTCTCGAGCGAATCGGTGGTCGACACGCTGATAGCCAACGAGGCCAAGCTCATTCCCGCCTTCCTGTGGGCCAAGTCCAATCCGTCGACTGTCGCCTTCGCCCAGGCCCACCTCGCCCCGCTCAGTTGGGCCGCCGCTCACGCCCACCTGCTGGCCCAGGTACAGCGCAACGCCGCCGAGCTCACACAGCTGAAGAGCATCCCGCCGAGCGTCCTCTCGTACGCAGCCAAGAACGCCGCCACCGTGAGCAAGGACCAGGCCAAGATCCCGAGCCAGGCCCGTAACTGGTACTGGGTCTGCTTCGGTGGGGCCATCCTTTTCCTCGGTGGCGTGCCGCTACTCAAGGGCCGTTGGAGCCCCCGCAAGGCCAAGGCCGACCTGGACGCCCATGAAGCCCTAGTGCAGGCCGAGCTGGTCAAGCTCACCGCGACGGCGTGAGCTGGAGCGCTGGGCAGCCATTTCAGGCAGCCGGCTCAGGATCGCTGGGCCATCCAGACGCGGGTCTGATAGGGAACCAGCATCAACCCGTCAGGGAACGATTGGCTGAGTACGGCCCGCACGGCGGCGAGTAGTTCGGTTCGCTCAGCGCTGTTCAGGTCGATCACGTACGAGTGGCTCCGAAGATCCGTCAGCCACTCGTCTACGGTCACCTGCCGGTCCCAGGGGACGACATGGCGCTGGGGCCGCTCGAAAGAGCCGTGGGCACCGATGGCTTCCGAACACCAGTCCACGTTGCGCTGGTGCCTCGAGAAGCCGGGGCACACCGATTCCACCAGACCGTGGTACCGGTCGAACCAGGCCTCGCCATCAGCCCACGGGTGGTTCCACCACGCAGCCCACCAGCCACCCGGTCTCAACAGACGGGCCATCTCTCGAGCACCCGCCGCCTGGTCGACCCAGTGCCAGCTCTGCCCGAAGCAGGCGATGTCCAGAAGGTGGGAGCGTAGCGCGACGGCTGCAGCCTCACAGATAACGGCCCGCAGGCCGGGAGTCCGATCCCTGGCGCGGCGCAGCACCCCCGTTCCGGGATCGAACGCCAGCACGTCGGCCCCCCGTTCCAGGAGCTGACGCGCCACGATGCCGGTTCCTGCGCCACCGTCTGCAACGGTCTTGCCCTCCAGAACGCCTGCTCGGCTCTCGAGCAGGTCATAGACAGCACGGGGGTACGACGGTCGAGCTGCGTCGTACTCGGCGACTGCGGCATCGAACGACCTCATCCGACCATCATCGCGCCGGTCGCCTCGGGCGCCTGACGACCGATGCCGCCAGCCGGTTCCCTACGCGACCCGGCCGCTCAGCCCTGGCTCATGGGGTGACTCTGCCCGTTTCGTGGAGTCCAACAACGGGGTGTCGACCGATGTCCCGACCCCGCACCGTCCGGGGTGGCGGTCAGACCCGGGACGGGTAGCTGAGCGGGCGGGTCTGCCGGGGATTTCCACGCGTGACGGCGTCGTCGAGGTGGTCAGTGCGAATGACGGTGGTGTGCCTTGGCATGGCTTCGCACCTTGTCCTTGAACTCCTCGACTTCCTGGCGATGACGTTCGCGAAGAGCGCGGGCTTCGTTCTTGACCTCCCGCCGGAAGTCGTGGACCTGGTCGTGGAAGCGTTCCCAAGCAGCTTGTCTGCTCACGCCGACTGACCCTCCGATCGTCTCCCATGTCGCACCGGCTGCCATCGCCTCGGCCACCAGCCGTGATTCCCAGGTGGAGAGCAGGCCCACAAGGGCCCGGGTGGCGCCCAGGGCGGCGAGCGGATCCGGGTCGGAGATAGCCGCTTCCCAAGTAGCAACCATCAGGGGTGACACGGTGCGGAGCTCGGTTTGGTCATCTGATTCTGGGGACTGTGCCATACGTCAGGTATACCTTGACGATCCGGCTATGTCAAGCATGACCTGACAAGGGGCCTGGGGTCACCCCCCAGGAGCTGACATGGCGGTGAGCTCCTACGTGGCTGGTGCGGTCCGGAGGGCCCGCAGGCCTCGGGCCGAGGAGGTGGCGGCGGCGGTGCTGGCCAGGAGCAAGAAGCACACCGCTCCTACCGCGGTTGTCATGTC
>JAKAXG010000199.1 GCA_021827225.1 Actinomycetes bacterium
GGATTTGAACCACCGAAGCTTGCGCGGCAGATTTACAGTCTGCTCCCTTTGGCCACTCGGGCACCGACCCAGGGAGCGACAAGAATAGCCGAGGCCGACCCGAGCGCGGCAACCCCGCCGTTTACCTTGGGGAGCCATGGAACCCTCCCGGCCGGTCCGAATGGCGGTGCTGGCGGCTGTCGTCGTCGCCGCCGCCGTCGGCCTGATAGCCCTGAACCGCTCGGGGCGGCCGGGGACCGGCGACCACGCCTCGGCCACGGGTCCGTCCCGGTCCAGCGTCGCCGCCCAGCGCCCGACCGACCCCCCGCCCCCCACCACCCGGCCGGCCCCGACCACGACCTCCACCACCGCCCCGCCGGCCACCGACCCGGACTACCCGCTCGCCACCGCCGAGCTGACGGTGGCGGCCCACAACAACGCCGGGGGGGCGGTCTCGGTACCCACCGCCGTCTGGTACCCCGACGCCGCGGCCCGGGCCCCGTTCCCGCTGGTGGTCTTCTCCCCCGGCTACCAGATCACCCCGTCGGTCTACGACCCGCTGGTCCGGGCCTGGGCGGCGGCCGGTTACGTGGTCGCCGAGCCGACCTACCCCGACACCGCCCCGGGCTCGCCCCAGATCGAGTACGACATGGTCAACCATCCGGGGGAGCTCAGCCAGGTGATCTCCGCCGTGCTGGCCGACTCCGGCTCCGGCAGCGGCCCGCTGGCCGGCATGGTGGACCCCGCCCGCATCGCCGTCGCCGGCCAGTCCGACGGCGGCGACGTCAGCCTGGCGGCGGTGGCCAACAACCTCTACGTGGACCACCGCATCAAGGCGGCGATCATCCTCTCGGGGGCGGAGCAGACCCTGTTCGAGGGCAGCTACTACACCGGCACCGGCAACCCCCCGCTGCTCGCCGTGCAGGGAGACGCCGACACCATCAACCCGCCGGGGTGCAGCGCCCAGCTCTACGACGGCGCCGGGGCGCCCCGCTACTACCTGGAGCTGCCCGGGGCGACCCACCTGTCGGCCTACACTGGCAGCGGCTCGCAGTTCGAGGTGGTATCGGAGGTGTCAACGGCCTTCCTGGACGGGTATCTGAAGGGCATGCCCAGCCGCATCGCCAGCCTCGGGCCCCTCGTCGAGGCGTCCGGGGTCAGCCGACTGTTCAGCGGAGCCGCCCAGGTTCCCATCGCCGGCGGATGCCCAGGGGCTCCGGCGGGTGGCTGATGACCGCCTCACATCTTCCTCACATGAGCAGGGCCGTAGCTTGAGCGACGTGAAGGTTGAAAGCGCCGGTAACCCCGGCAGTCTCCGGACCAATCATCAGGAGCGGACCTGGAACCGCCGGGCCGCCGCGTGGGACCACTCCTCCATGCCGGGTCTCGAGAAGATCGCCGCCGCGGTCCTCGAGTACGCGGCACCGGTGGACGGCTGCGACGTGGTCGACCTGGGCAGCGGCAGCGGCCAGCTGACCCTCGACCTGGCCCGCCACGCCCGCTCGGTGCTCGCCGTCGACTTCAGCGCGGAGATGCTCGAGCTGCTCCGGAGCCGGGCGGCGGCCGCCGGCCTCGACAACATCGAGACCAACCGCTGCACCCTGCAGGCGCTCGAGCTCGCCCCGGCGAGCGTCGACGTGATCGTCACGAACTACGCCCTGCACCACCTGCGCCACCCGGAGAAGGCGGAGCTGCTCCGCCGGGCGGCGGTGTGGCTCCGGCCCGGCGGTCGCATCATCATCGGCGACATGATGTTCGGCCTGGCCGGCGGAGACGACGGCCGGCGCATCATCGCCAGCAAGGTGCGGACCATAGCCATGCGCGGCCCGGCCGGCTGGTGGCGGATCGCCAAGAACGCCTGGAAGATGCTGGTGGCCCGGGAAGAGTGCCCGGCGCCGATGCCCATGTGGATCGACATGCTCCGCCAGGCCGGATTCGCCAAGGTGAGGTCCGAGCGGATCGTCGCGGAAGCCGCCGTGGTAGCCGCCCGGCGACCGGACGGCGCAGGGGAGCGGTAGTACCTTTCACTGACTCGTGACCGTCGATTCAGCCGAGGGCAGCCGGCAGGTCCGGTTGAACGTCATCATCATCGTGGTCGGCGCCATGTTCGCCGCCCTGTTCGCCCGCCTGTGGTTCCTGCAGGTGATCAACGGCCCCCAGGCCCACCTGGCCGCCGTCAACAACGGCACCCGGCTCATCTACACCCCGGCCCCCCGGGGGCTCATCCTGGACCGCAACGGCCACGTGCTGGTCGGCAACGTGCAGGAACCGGTGATCGAGGTCGACAGCCAGGCCGCCTCGGTGCACTCCGGGATGATGAACCGGCTGGCCGCCCTGCTGGGCATGACCGACTCCCAGCTGAAGACGGCGGTGAACAACCTCCGCTACAGCCCCTACGCCCCGGTGCCGGTGATGCCCGACCCGTCGCCGGCGCAGATCCTGCACATCCAGGAATTCCAGCGGAGCTTCCCCGGGGTCACGGTGACCACCGAGTCGGTACGGACCTACAGCCCCGAAGGAAAGGCCGCCGCCAACATCGTGGGCTACGTGGGGCGGATCGACGCCACCCAGTACAAGCAGCTGAAGAGCCAGGGCTACCAGCCGAACTCGCTCATCGGCCAGGCGGGGGTGGAGGCCACCTACGAGTCGGTCCTGCGGGGCACTCCCGGCGTGACCCAGGTGGCGGTGGACTCGGCGGGCCACGTGCTCAGCACCCTGCACACCACACCGCCCGTACCGGGGCAGAACCTCCGTCTCACCATCGACGGCAAGATCCAGCAGGCGGCGGTGAACGCCCTGGCCGAGGAGACAGCCGCCAAGCAGGGCCAGTCAGCGGGCGACGGAAGCGGCAACTTCCGGGCCAACAGCGGCGCGGTGGTGGTGGAGGATCCCCGCAACGGGCAGCTCCTCGCCCTGGCCACCTACCCGCTGTTCGACCCGTCCCAGTTCGTCGGGGGCATCACCACGGCCAACTACGCCAAGCTCACCTCGCCGGCCAGCCACTTCCCGCTCGACGACCGGGCCATCGGCGGCCAGTACTTCCCCGGCTCCACGTTCAAGCTGGTGACCGCCACCGCCGGTCTGGTGTCGGGCGACATCACCCCCTACTCGGTCTACAACGACACCGGAGGGGGCATCACCGTGGGCGGCCACTTCTTCGCCAACGACGGCCACCAGTCGTTCGGGCCCATCTCCCTGCCGTTCGCCATCACCGTGTCCGACGACGCCTTCTTCTACCGCATCGGTGAGGCCCTCTACCAGCAGCAGTCCCGGTTCGGCCACAACGTGTTCCAGAAGGTGGCCGCCGCCTACGGGTTCACCAAGCCGACCGGCATCAAGCTGCCGGGGGAGTCGTCGGGCTACGTGCTCACCCCGCAGCTCAAGCAGAAACTCCACCAGAAGTACCCCAAGGCCTACCCTTACGGGACCTACTACACGGGCGACGCCATCCAGTCGGCCATCGGAGAGGAGGACGTGGCCGTCACCCCACTGCAACTGGCCAACGCCTACTCCGCCTTCGCCAACGGCGGCACCCTGTACCAGCCGGGCCTGGCCCTCGACGCCGAAACCAGCGCCGGGAAGGTGGTCCACACCTACCCGGCCACCGTCATCGGCCACACCCCGCCGCTGACCGCCGCTGACCGCCAGGCCATGGTGGCCGGCTTCGTCGGGGTGACCACCAACCCGCTGGGGACGGCCTACGGCTCGTTCGGCAAGACCGGCTTCCCCATCCAGGTCGCCGGCAAGACCGGCACCGCCCAGGTGGTGTCGGGGATACCCCACACCTCCCCCGCCTACAAGCAGCCGACGTCGGTGTTCACCTCGTTCGCGCCGGCCTCCTCCCCCCGCTACGTGGTGGACTGCTTCATGCCCCAGGCGGGTTACGGCGCCGCCGCCGCCGCTCCGGTCGTCCGCCAGGTCTACGACGTGCTGTTCCACCAACCGGTGCCTCCGGTGCCGATCAGCGGATACTGAGGTGAGCGGACGGATGCGTGCCGGACTGCTCGTTCTCCTGGCGGTGCTGGCGGGGGTCGCGCTACTGGCCCGGAGCCAGACCACGTCGGGCTCGAAGACGGCGACCGGGTCCACCCGGCGGCCGGCGCCCGCCACGACGACCGCCAGGGACCCGGCGACCTCCTCCACGACCGCTCCCCCCGCCCCCCAGTGGCGGGTCGTGTGGGGTTCGGCCATGGCGTGGGGCTACGGGGAGGTCTCCAACGCCACCGTGCGGGACCTGGCGACGGTGGCCACCGGGGGCAGCGAGATCCGCTTCCGGGTGTCGAACGTCTTCGGCAACCAGCCCCTCCAGATCGGGGCGGCCACCGTGGCCCCGTCCCGGGGGGCGTCCGCCATCGACCCGGCGGGGCTGCACTCCGTCACCTTCGGGGGGTCGCCCCAGGTGACCATCCCGGTGGGGGGCCTGGTGTACAGCGACCCGGTCCCGCTGGCGGTGACCGCCGGGGAGGCGCTGGACATCAGCCTGTGGATCTCGGGGACGGACCTGGTCACCCTCCATCCCTGCTGCACCGCCTTCGACAACTGGTTCACGGTCAACGGCGGCGGTGACCGCACGGCGGCACCCACCATGGCCGGGATCGGCACCGGCAGCCCGTGGATGCGCTTCGTCGACGCGGTGGACGCCCTCCAGACCGGCGGCCCCGGCAGCATCGTGGTGATCGGCGACTCCATCACCGACGGCTTCAACAGCACCGCCCGCTGGACCGACATCCTGCAGCGGCGGATAGACGCCCTGCCGCCTTCGGAGCGGCCGGCCGTGGTGAACGAGGCCATCACCGCCAACGCCCTCACCGACCCGCCCCGCTCCGACGCCCGGGTGGGCGGCGGCCCGTCGGGGGTGTCCCGGCTGTCCCGGGACGTGCTGAGCCAGGCCGGGGTGTCGAGGGTGGTGATGCTGCTGGGGACCAACGACCTGTGGTTCGGCGCCAGCGCCGCGGAGGTGATCGCCGGCTACCAGCAGGCCATAGCGGCCGTCCACGCCGCCGGGCTGCCCATCGTCGGCATGACCCTGCTCCCCCGCAGCACCGACACCGACGAGTTCTGGAGCCCGGCCGACCAGGCCAACCTGGAGGCGGTCGACCACTGGATCCTCACCTCCGGGGCCTTCGACGCCGTCATCAACACCGCCCAGGTGGCGGCGGCGGTGTACAACGGCCAGTGCGACCCCCACACCATGTTCGCCCCCTTCGACTCGGGGGACCACCTCCACCCGAACGCCGCCGGCCAGACGGCCATAGCCAACTTCATCAACCCGGCGGTCCTCGGCCTGCCGCCCCTGCCCACCGTCAGGCCGCTGGTCCCGGCCACCCCCACCCGGGGATGTCCCTACGCTCCGACGACGGCGGCGGCGTGACCGGCGTCGGCTACGGCACCGGCCGGACCACCACGGTGAGGGACCTCCGTCCCGAGGAGGCCCCCCTCTCGGCGGCCATCCACCGCCAGGTCTTGGACATGGAGTTCCTCGCCCGCTTCGGTACCGGCTTCCTCACCGCCTACCACCGGGCCTGGATCCGCAGCCCGGCCGGCCTGGCGCTGGCCGCGACCGACGCCGAGGGCGTGGTGTGCGGGGTGATGCTGGGCAGCCTGGACCCGGCCGCCCACTACGACTGGCTGCTGCGCCGGGCCGGGGCCGGCCTGGCCGCCCGCATGGCCGTCTATTCGCTCGCTCACCCGACGCTGGCCCGGGACCTTCTGGCCACCCGGGCGACCCGCTACGCCCGGGCCATCTGGGTACGCCTGGCGGGCAAGGTGCGCCGGGCCGGCGGCGGAGGCGGGAACCCGCCGACGGAGAGCGCGCCGCCGAGGGCGCGCGCCGGGGAGATCACCCACCTGATGGTCGCCCCGGAAGGGCGGGGAGGGGGCTACGGGCGGGCCCTGGTGGAGGAGACCGAACGCCGGGCGGCCGCCGCCGGGGTGGCGGAACTGGTGCTGGTCACCCCTCCCGACCTGGACGCCCGGCAGTTCTACGAGCACCTGGGCTGGGAGCCCACCGGCGGCATGACCAGCCGCAGCGGCGAGGAGTTCATCCGGTTCCGCCGTGTCCTGCCGGCCCCGCCGGCGGAGCCGGCCGGCCCCTGAGCGGGACCTGGGGGACGACGGGACAGGCGGGCGCCGCCCCCGGGTAGCCGGGCGCCGCCTCGGAAGCGCCGGCCGCGGGGCCGCTGGTCCCCGTAGCCGTCCCGGACAGGGGGATCTCCAGGGTCACGACCGCTCCCCCGCCCCCGCCGTTGCCGGCCCGGGCGGTCCCGCCCAGGGCCCGGGCGATCTCGGCGACGATGGCCAGCCCCAGGCCGGCACCGCCGCGCCCGGACGGCCGCGACGACTCGGGCCGGCTGAACCGCTCGAAGGCCCGCTCGGCGAAGCCGGGCGGGAAGCCGGGCCCGTCGTCGGACACCTCGAGGATCCCCCGGCCGCCCCGCACGGCGGCCGCCATGGTCACCCGGCCGCCCTCGGCCACGGAGGCCAGCGAGTTGGCCACCAGGTTGTCCGCCACCCGCCGCAGCGCCTGGGCGTCCCCGCTCACCCACACCGGCGCCGGGGCGGACGTCTCCAGGTGGACCCCCAGGTACTCGGCCTGGGCCCGGTGGGCCCGCTCCGCCTCCGCCAGCACCGCGGTCAGCTCCACCGGCTCCACCTGGACGAGCGGCACGGCGCTGTCCGCCCGGGCCAGGAACAGCACGTCCTCGGCCAGCTTGGAGAGCCGCTCCACCTCCCGGCGGGCGTGGGCTACCGAGTCAGCCAGCTCCTCGCGGGTCCGCCCGGGGGAGTCGGCCAGCTCCAGCTCGGTGCGCAGCACGGTCAGCGGGGTGCGAAGCTCGTGGCCGGTGTCGGCCACCAGTTCCTGCTGGCGGGCCAGGGACCGCTGCAGCCGGGCGAGCAGGTCGTTGAAGGTGCGGCCCAGGCGGGCCAGCTCGGCGCTGGGGGGGATCCGCAGGACGGCCGGGCCGCCGGGGTCGGCCCGGCCGAGGGTCTCGGCGTCGACGCGCATGCGCTCCACCGGTCTCAGGGCGGCGCCCGCCAGGAGCCAGGCCCCCGCCGCGACCAGGGCCAGCAGCACCGGCAGACCGATGCGCAGGTCCGTCACCGCCCGGTCGGCGGCGGCCGTCGCCGGCCCCATGCTGGTGGCCACCGCCACCACCCAGGTCCCCCCGGTCCGGGAGACGGGCACGGCCAGCACCCGCATCGCCTCCCGCCGGTCGGAGGTCACCGTGGCGTGGAGGGCGCCGGTCCGGGCCGCCGCCAGGTCCTGGCGGTCGAGCAGCGAGGCGCCCGAACCGACCGGGGAGGACGACCACAGCCGGCCGGCCGGGGTGTAGACCACCGTCAGGGAGTCGATGTCGTCGTGCACCTGCCGGGCGGCGGGCGGCGCCGCCGGACCCCGCGGCGACCCGGCGGCCAGCTCCCCCACCGCCTGGCTGGCCCGGCCCTGCAGGACCGTGTCGACCGACGCCGACACCCCCCGGTCCAGGAGGAAGGTGAACAGCGCCAGCGCGGCCACACCGACGATGGC
>JAKAXG010000200.1 GCA_021827225.1 Actinomycetes bacterium
GGGTCCGGAAGAACTCGTCGAGGGTCTGGCCCGACACCACCTCGACCAGGCGGCCGAGCACGTCGGTGGCCACGGAGTAGTTGAACTCGGCGCCCGGCTCGAACAGCAGCGGCAGGGACGCCCACGTCTCGCAGCACGCCTCCAGGTCGGCGCCGGCCGGGCTGCCCCACTCGAACCCGGCGGCCCGGTACATGGCGTCCACCGGGTGGGCGTGGTGGAACCCGTAGGTCAGGCCGGCCGTGTGCGTCAGCAGGTGCCACACCCGGATCGGCTCGGTGGCCGGCCGGGTGTCGGGCTTGGTGTCGCTGCCGGAGCGGTACACCCGCATGTGCTCGAACGCCGGGATCCAGCGCGACACCGGGTCCTTGAGCTCGAAGGCCCCCTCCTCATAGAGCATCATGGCCGCCACCGACGTCACCGGCTTGGTCATCGATGCCAGCCGCCACAGGGTGTCGGGCTCGACGGGGAGGGAGTTCTCCCGGTCCCGCATCCCGTAGGAGGCGAGGTGGGCGATCCGTCCCCGGCGGGCCACCAGCAGCAGCCAGCCGGTCAGGCGCCCGTCGTCGACGTAGGGAGCGAAGTGCCGGTCGAGGCGGGCCAGGCGCCCCCCGTCCAGGCCCACGTCGGCGGGCTCGATGTCTGGTTGTAGTTCCCCCATGCGGGCGAGGTTAGAGCCTGTCGTCGGGGCCGGGCAGCCAGCGGGGGTTGGCCACCCGCAGCCGGTCGGCGGTGTCGTCGGTCAGCGCCCGGCGCAGCTCCGGGCTGTCGGCGACGGCCCCGGAGCGGATGGCGGCGGCCAGGTCCAGGTCGGTGTCGAAGCCCAGGGCGGCCAGCCGGGCGGCGTGGGCCCGGCCCTGCTCCGGCCCCAGGTCCAGCTCGCGGGCCACGATCTCCAGGGCGTGGACGGCGATGCGCACCTGGTGGCGGTCCGCTCCGTCCATCCTGGGCAGCAGGTCCTCCCTCAGGTAGCCGAGCACCGCGTCCACCAGCTCCTCCACCGTGGGCCGGCCGTGCAGCTCGGAAGCGCCGCTCACGGCAGGAGCTCCAGGAGGTCCCACTCGCTCTCGCACACCCGCCGGCCGATCACCGCGTGCTCCATGGAGCGGACCAGCCCGCTCAGGTGGCGGCGGGCCTGCATGGCGCTGATCACCGCCCACACCCACGTACCGGCGACCTGCCACCAGCGCAGGGCGTCGGGGTCGAGGGTGGCGCCCCCGGTGGCCTTGTCGTAGGCGGCGGCCCACTCGTCGGGCTCGGGGAACACCCCGGGCGGTCGGTGACGGTCGAAGCGCCACGCCCGGATCGTCGCCCAGGCCACGTCCTCGTGGCGGTCACCGACGTGGGCCAGCTCCCAGTCGAGGACGGCGCCGAGCCCGCCGGGGCCGACCAGCAGGTTGCCCAGGCGGAAGTCGCCGTGCACGACCACCGCCGGCCGGGCCGGCGGCCGGTTGGCGTCGAGCCACCGGTAGCCGAGCTCCAGCACCGGGCGGGGCTCGCCGATGTGGTCCAGGCGCCGGCGGTACAGGGACAGCTTGTCCTGGTCGACCAGCCCCCGGCCCCGGGGGTCGATGCGGTGGATGCCGGCCAGGGCCGACGCCGCGTCGGCGGTCAACCGGGCCCGGGCGCCCTCCAGCGCCGGGTCCCGCAGCAGCTTCGGCGGCAGGGCCTCTCCCTCCACGAACTCCGAGATCAAGAAGCCGAGGCCGTCGTGGTCGCCCGACGCCACCGTGCGGGCCACCGGCACCCCCTCGGCCTCGGCGGCGTCGATCAGCTCCGCCTGGGTGGTCATGGCCAGCGGCCGCTCCTCCGGCGGGGTCGCCGGGTCCGGCCGGATCATCTCCTGCTGGAGCACGTAGCGCCGCGACGGCCCCCCCGGGGAGCCGGCCTCGAAGGTCCACGACCCCCGGGAGGCGCCGCTGGTCAACGTGCGCATCCCCGACACCACCACTTCCGGGCCCAGGACGGGGGCCAGCGCGGCGGCGGCCATGTCGGTCACCTTCCGGGTGCGGTCTTCGCCCATGGGCAGCACTGTAAGGGCCCGCCCCGGAATTGAGTAAACGAGGCGGAGGCGGCGGGCGCTGAGGGCAGTTGCCGAACCCGGCGGTCTCCCGAGCGGCAGACTGGGGCGGTGAGGATCCTGATCGTCGAGGACGAGCTGGCCATGGCCCGCTCGCTGGCGCGGGGCCTGCAGGCCGAGGGCTACTCCGTCGACGTGGCCACCGACGGCGAGGAGGGCCTGGCCCGGGCCCTGTCCGAGCCGTTCGACGCCGTGGTCCTCGACCTGATGCTCCCCAAGCTCAACGGCTACGCCGTCACCCGCAACCTGCGGGCCGCCGGCGCCCGGGTCCCGGTGCTCATGCTGACGGCCAAGCAGGGGGAGTTCGACCAGACCGAGGCCCTCGACACGGGAGCCGACGACTTCTTGTCCAAGCCGTTCTCCTACCCGGTGCTGCTGGCCCGGCTGCGGGCCCTGATCCGCAGGGGCGGGGCGCCCGGCGGGGCCGTCCTGGCCTGCGGGGACATCCGCCTCGACACCAGGGAGCACCGCTGCTGGCGGGGCGAGGAGGAGGTGCTGCTCACCCGCCGGGAGCAGGCGCTGCTCTCCTACCTGCTGCACCGACCGGGCGAGGCGGTCTCCAAGGCGGAGCTGCTCGACCACGTGTGGGACCCGGGCGGCGGCGACCGGGACCCGAACGTGGTCGAGGTGTACGTCGGCTACCTGCGGCGCAAGCTGGACCAGCCGGGGCGGCCGTCGCACATCGAGACGGTGCGGTCCTTCGGGTACCGGCTGGTGCCGGTCGGGGGCGGGGCGTGAGGCGGCTGGCCGGCCGGCTGCTCGGCAGCGTCCGGGTACGCGTCACCGCCACCGCCCTGATCGCCGTGGCCTGCGCCCTGGCGGTGTCGTTCGCGCTGGTCGACGCCGGCATGCAGCACTACCGGCGCCGGGTGCTGCTGGCCACCGCCGCCGAGCAGGCCCGGGTGGTGGAGGCCCTGAACCCGGACCTGACGGCGCCGCTCGTGCTGCCGGTCAACCCCAGCATCGACTCGGGCCTGGTGCAGGTGCTGCGCGACGGCCGGGTCATCGGGGCCAGCCGGCCGCTCCGCCACTTCCCGCCGTTGTGGTACCCGGGCGACTCCACGGTCATGCCCACCTCCGAGATCCTCGGCGACCTGGCCAGGGACGTCCGGGCGGTGGCCGTGCCCGTCGGCAAGGGGCGGGCCCAGGGGGTGGTGGTGGTCGTGACCTCCCTCGAGCAGTACGACCACAGCGTGGCCTACGTGCGCCAGCTGCTCGAGGCCGGCACCCCGATGCTGCTGGCGGTGGTGGGGATCATCACCTGGCTGGTCGTCGGTCGGGCCCTGCGGCCCATCGAGGCCATGCGCCGGGAGGTGGACGAGGTGGTGACCGTCCGCAGCGCCCACCGGGTGATCGAGCCGTCCCACGACGACGAGGTGGGACGGCTGGCCCGCACCCTGAACTCGATGCTGGACCGCATCTCGGCCTCCACCGAGCGGGAGCGGCGGTTCGTCTCCGACGCCTCCCACGAGCTGCGCTCGCCGATCGCCAATATCCGCACCGAGCTGGAGGTGGCCCTCCACCACCCGGACGCGGCCGACTGGAGACAGGTCGCCGGGGAGGTGCTCAACCAGAACGACCGGATGGAGCGGCTGGTCTCGGGCCTGCTCCTGCTGGCCCGCTCCGACGAGGGCAGCCTGCCCGCCGCCGCCGAGCCGGTGGACCTGGCGGAGGTGGTCCGGTCGGTGGTGCCGGCCGCCGACGACGCCCCGCGGGTGCGGGTGGACGCCCGGTCGGCGCCGGTGGCCATCCCCGCCGTGTACCTGGAACGCATGGTCGCCAACCTGGTGGACAACGCCCGGCGCTTCGCCGCCACCACTGTCACCGTCTCGGTCCGCCCGGTGGGCGGCGAGGCCGTGCTGCGGGTCCGCGACGACGGGCCGGGCGTGCCCGAGGCCGGGCGGGACCGCATCTTCGAGCGCTTCGTCCGCCTGGACGAGGCCCGCGACCGCGGCGAGGGCGGCTTCGGGCTGGGGCTGGCCATCGTGGCCGACCTCAGCCGGTTCTACGGCGGTCGCATCGAGGTCCTCTCCACCGGGCCGGGAGCGGAGTTCGTCCTGCACCTGCCCGCCGCCGGCCCGGCCCCGACCCCGCAGGCGCCGACCGGGCCCGGGGACCGGCCGGGCGGCGGGCCGGCGGCGCCCACCGCCCCTGGTCAGGCGGTACGGATCCCGGCGACCTGACCGAGCCCCAGCTCCTCGATGCTCACCTCGCGCATCTCCACCTTGCGGATCTTGCCGGTGACGGTCATGGGGAACTCGTCGGCCAGGCGGACGTAGCGGGGGATCTTCTGGTGGGCGATCCGCCCCCGGCAGAACTCCCGGATCGCCTCGGCGTCGAGGGGGGCGGCGCCCGGCCGCAGCCGGATCCAGGCCATGATCTCCTCGCCGTACCTCTCGTCCGGCACGCCGATCACGGCCACGTCGGCGATGTCGGGGTGGGTGTAGAGGAACTCCTCGATCTCGCGGGGGTAGACGTTCTCCCCGCCCCGGATGACCAGGTCCTTGATCCGCCCGACGATGTTGACGTACCCGTCCTCGCGCATCACCGCCAGGTCGCCGGTGTGCATCCAGCGGGCGGCGTCGATGACCTCGGCGGTCTTGTCGGGCTCGTTCCAGTAGCCGAGCATCACCGAGTAGCCGCGGGTGCAGATCTCCCCGGGCGTGCCGACCGGGACCACCAGCCCGGTGTTGGGGTCGACGACCTTCACCTCCAGGTGCGGCATCACCCGGCCCACGGTGGAGGTGCGCCGGTCCAGGTCGTCGTCCACCCGGGTCTGGGTGGACACCGGCGACGTCTCGGTCATCCCGTAGGCGATCCCCACCTCGGTCATGTGCATCTCCGTCTGGACCCGCTTCATGATCTCCACCGGGCAGGGCGAGCCGGCCATGAGCCCGGTGCGCAGGGAGGTCAGGTCGTAGGAGGCGAAGTCGTCCACCCCCAGCTCGGAGATGAACATGGTCGGCACCCCGTAGAGGGACGTGCAGCGCTCGTCCTGGACGGCTCTCAAGGTGGCGACCGGGTCGAAGAGGGGGGCGGGGATGACGATGGTCGACCCGTGGGTGGTGCAGCCCAGATTCCCCATGACCATCCCGAAGCAGTGGTAGAACGGCACCGGCAGGCACACCCGGTCGGCGTCGGTGTAGCCGAGCAGTTCGGCGACGAAGTACCCGTTGTTCAAGATGTTGTGGTGCGACAGGGTCGCCCCCTTGGGGAACCCGGTGGTGCCCGACGTGTACTGGATGTTGATGGGGTCGTCGAAGGCCAGGTCCGTCTCCGCCGCCGCCAGGCGGGCGTCGCCCACCGAGTCGGCGCCGGCCTCGAGCTCGGCCCAGGTGTCGTCGCCGATGTAGACGACCCGCTCGAGGGTGGGGACCAGCGGCCGGACCTCCTCCACCATCGCCCGGTAGTCGCTGGTGCGGTGGGCGATGGCGCTGACCAGCACCTTGATCCCGGACTGGCGCAGCACGTACTCCAGCTCGGAGGTACGGTAGGCCGGGTTGACGTTGACCAGGATGGCCCCGATGTGGGCGGTCCCGTACTGCAGCGCCACCCACTCCGGGCAGTTGGGGGACCAGATGCCGACCCGGTCACCTTTTTCCACTCCGAGTGCCAGAAGGCCGCGGGCGACCGTCCGGGACCATCCCAGCAGCTCGGTGTAGGTCCACCTCCTGCCCGACGGGCAGTCGACCAGCGCCTCGTGGTCGGGCCGGGCGGCGGCGGTGCGCGCCAGGTTGGCCCCGATGGTCTCGCCCAGCAGCGTGATGTCGGAAGCTCCGTGCGCGTAGGACAGTCCGCCCATAAGGCCTCCCCCTCGGTCGTTCTCCCGGCACACTACCGCCTGCCGGTGACCGGCCCGCCGGGCCCGCCGGTCGGCTAGCGGAACGCCTCGACGCCGGAGGTGGTGGGCACCAGCAGCAGGCCGCCGGCGACCGACAGCGACGCGAAGTGGGGGAGCCCCCGGCCCACCGTCACGCTCTCGAGCGCCCGCCCGGTGGCCGGGTCGATCTCCTGCAGGGTGTCGTCCCGGTAGTCGAGGGCCCACAGCCGCCCGTCGGCCAGGACGGGGGTGGAGTTGGCCCCGCCGGCCAGCCACCCGGTTGCCGGCCCGGCCAGGCGGACCTGCTGGATGCCGCCGCCCTGGCAGGGCACGTACAGGTCCCCGGTGGACGGGTCGAACGCCGTCCCCCCGTCGGGGTCGCTGCCGCAGATCCGGCCCCGCACGGTCGAGATCAGGCGCAGGTCCGACGCCCGCAGCAGGTAGCCGATGTCGGTCTTGCCGGCCGCGAACACGGTGCCGTCGGGCAGCAGCACCGGCCCGCCGGTGGAGAGATCGAGGTCGCCGGTGGCCGCCCGGTCCCGGAACACCGCCTCGGGCGCCCCCGCCAGGTCCGGCCGCAGCTCGAGCACCGCCTCCGACCACGGCGCCGGCCCCCCGGAGCCGGGGTTGCCGGTCGTCACGTACACCGAGCCGCCCGGGCCGACGACCGGCCCCGACCCGCCGTCCCATATGGCCCCCCCGGTGGAGCCGGGGGTGACGTCGAAGGACTCCTGCTCGGCCGGCGCCGCCAGGGGCACCCCCACCAGCCATCCGTGGTAGAGGCCGCAGTCGCCGTACTGGCCTCCGTAGCCGATGTACACCCGGCCGTTGCCGAGGGCGAGAGCGGCCCGTTGCAGGAGGTGCACCGGGTTCTCCCCGGCCGGCAGGGCCGGGTCGGCGTCCACGCTCAGGGTGGTGCGGCCGCTCCGGACGTCGATGCCGACCAGCTGGTGGTGCACCGGGAGCCCGCCGGCGGTGCTCACCTCGCCGACGACGTAGACGGTGCCGGTCGCCGCGTCGATGACCGGGGTGCTGGTCACCCCCAGCGGGTCGACGTCGCCGCACCCGGCGACGGAGGTGACGTGGCGGAGCGGGGCGCCCAGGCTGACGCTCCACACCGGCCGGCCGGTGGCCGCGTCGAGGGCGTACACGTGGTCGTCCTCGGTGGCCACGATGACCCGGCCGTCGAAGTACAGGGGCTGGCCGTAGACGGCGGCACCGTCGAGGCGGGCGCTCCACGCCGGGCGGATCGGGGCCAGATCCGGCTGGGGCGCCGCCCGCCCCCCGTGGTCGGCCGAGTCCTGGTAGGTGGTCCAGCCGGCGGTGCCGGCCGCCGGCGTGGTCGTCGCCGACCCCGGAGGGACCGCCCCAGCCGGGGCGCCCCCCGCCCTGCCCCCGCCGGAGGGGCCGGACCCGCAGGCGGCGGCCACCACGGCCACCGACGCGGCGGCGACCGCCCGGGCCAGCGTGGCGGCCGGGCGGCGGTGCCCGCTCAGGGG